>JBGVGP010000128.1:0-7380 GCA_045121735.1 Acutalibacteraceae bacterium | reverse complement strand
ATAAAGGGGGTACCTGACTGACAAATATACATAGTTGCAAGCATCTTACCGCTTTGCTCACGGTATTTTTCACTGCCGTAGCGTGAGATAATTCTCGGCTGGTCGTGATTTTCAATATAGTTTGCATTCCATGCAATACCGTAAAGCTTTGTCTGCCAGTTGTTGTATACCTTTTTGAGCTTTGCAGGACGGAAAGGTGTTACAATCCAGTTTGTGATAATGTTATCACAGTTCATATGCTCAAAATGGAACATCATATTAAGCAGCTGACCGTCACCCTCTTTTATAAATTCAAGAGCACTTTTCGGAGTCATCATAGGTGCTTCACCAACGGTAAAGCAGTCATACTCGTTATAAATCTCCTTGAATTCCTGAAGGTATTTCTTAAGGTTAGGACCGTTTTTATAATGCTCAATACCTGTTGCGGTAGGAAGCGGGAAGCCGTTAGGAAGACCCGGCTCTTTTGAAATAAAGGTAATAACGTCCTCACGGAAGCCGTCAACGCCCATATCAAGCCAGAAACGTATTATATCCTTAATTTCCTTGCGTACCTTGGGGTTGTCCATATTAAGGTCAGGCTGGCCCTTTGCGAAAACGTGAAGATAATACTTATCGATTTCCTTGCAGTATTCCCAAGCCTTGCCCTGGAAGGTTGAAAGCCAGTTGTTAGGCTCCTTGCCGGGCTTTCTGCCCTTGCGCCAGATGTAATAATCGTGGTAAGGGTTATCCTCACCTTTCTTACTTTCCTTGAACCACTTATGCTCATCAGAGGTGTGATTTATTACAAGGTCCATGATAATCTTAAGGTCACGCTTGTGAGCCTCGTCAAGTAATACCTTGAACTGCTCAAGGGTACCGTAATCCTTTGAAATATCACGGTAGTCAGCTATATCGTAGCCGTAGTCTGCATTAGGTGAAGGGAACAAGGGTGAAAACCAGATAGCATCTACGCCAAGCTCTTTGATATAATCAAGCTTCGAAATAATACCCTCAAGGTCACCTATGCCGTCGCCGTTACCATCGCAGAAGCTTCGGGGCCATATCTGATAGACGGACATTTCTTTGTACCATTTTTTCTCCATAGCAAATTTCTCCTTTTAGTAATAAAAGGCTGCCTATTTGAATAATAAACAGCCTTTTTGAGTTGATTTAATTATTTTGCAGCTCTTTTTGCTTCAATTTCAGCAACGAGCTCTCTCTGGCGCTTTTCAGTAAGTGTGTAGAAGAACATGGGAATTGCACAAGCAAACATACTGATAACACCTGAAAGGATAAGAACTGTCCAAAGCTTGTCGGGAGCCTTAACAAAGCCGGTTTCTGCGTCGATACCTGCAATACTCATTGACATAACGCCGATGAATGCACCTACAGCCATACCGATTTTGTTGATGAGAGTCTGCATAGCGAAGCAGATGCCCTCGCCTCTTTCGCCTGTCTTCCATTCAAGATAGTCAACAGTGTCACCAATCATAGCATAGCTCATGATGTTGTTAACGCCCTGAGGAATACCGAGGAGGATAAGACCAACGGCTGCAACTGCAAGCTTCCAGGGAGCATCGTAGCCAACAAAATACATTACTGCCATTACAACACCGCCGAAGAGGTGAACAAGAACATAGGTCCACTTCTTTGTGAACTTCTTTGTAAGCCAGGGAACGAGCACTGAAGCGGCAAGACCACCGGGAATAACAAGAAGTGTGATAATACCGTAAAGACCTTCGTTCTTAAGAACGTACTTTGCAAAGTAAAGACCGCCGGTGTATGTATAAACCATTCTTGCACCGCCGAGAACACCTGAAAGAACGATGAGAAGAAGTTCCCTATTCTTGAAAAGAAGCTTGATGTTGTGACCGAATGAGGGCACGTTTTCATAATCTGCAGTGATGTGCTCCTTTGTGTTTTTGAAGCCGTAGAAGAACATGGGCATAGCAGCAACAACGAATACTACTGCACAAATGAAATAAACCCACTTAAGCATATCAGCGTTAGCCTGTACGCTGCTGTTCATAACTGTACCGACAAATGTGTTTGCTGCCTCTTCAGCAGTTATGCCCTGATTTGTAACCATACCTGCAATCTGTTCAGCCTTGTCAAGCATAATCATGTCAATGTCTGCTGCAGTATACTTGAACTGCTTTGTAACAGCGTCAGTGATGATGGGAACACCAACGGTAACAATACCGGCACCAACTGTACAAACAAGACGAACAACTGTAAGAATGTTACCTCTTACTGTTGTATCATTTGTAAGACAGGTTGCAAGGCCCCAATAAGGAACGTCAGCAACTGTATAAACAACAGACCAGATAACATAAAGAACTGCGATTACTGCAAATGACCATACTGTCTTTGCCTGATAAACAGGAAGGAAGCAAAGGATTGTGCAGATACCGATAGGAATAGCCATCCACTTAAGATAAGGGCGGCATTTACCCCATTTTGTTCTTGTCTTATCAACGATCGAGCCCATAATAGGGTCATTGAATGCGTCAAATACACGTGTAGCGAGCATAAGGAAAGCAACAGCAACTGCACCCTCCATAGCGCCGATTCTTACACCTTCAGCACCGAAAAGAAGTGCGTCAGTCATAAACACTGTAAGATAAGAGCCGATGATGGTACAAATAAAGTTCTGACCAAAGCCTGCTACGCCGTAAGCAATAGCTTCCTTGGGCTGAACACCCTTACCGGGAGTTGTACCAAAGAGTTTGTGAAAAAATCCGTTTGATTTCATGGTTTTCCCATATCCTTTCTTATGTATATCATAACTAAAATGCACAAAATATTGTGCATTTAACTTATTAAGTATATCACAATAAATAAACAAAGGCAAGGGAATTTATTTAAAATTCACTGCCTTTGTTTATGTTTACATATTGTTAAAATATTTCGCAAGATATTGTCCCGTATAAGAATTTTTAACCTTGATTATCTCTTCAGGAGTACCTTGGGCAACTACGAGACCTCCCCCGTCGCCGCCTTCGGGGCCAAGGTCAATTATATGGTCAGCACACTTGATAACATCGAGATTGTGTTCAATTACAATAACACTGTTTCCGCTGTCAACAAGTGAATTAAGCACATTTATAAGTCTGTGCACATCGGCAGTATGAAGACCCGTAGTAGGCTCATCAAGAATATAAACCGTTCTGCCTGTGGCAGTTTTTGCAAGCTCAGTAGAAAGCTTGACTCTTTGTGCCTCACCGCCTGAAAGAGTTGTTGCAGGCTGACCGATTTTAATATAGCCGAGACCAACATCATACAAGGTTTTAAGCTTACGGTATATTTTTCTGTGATTTTCAAAGAAGGTCATACCCTCTTCAACAGTCATTTCAAGAATATCGTTAATATTCTTACCCTTGTATCTTACGGCAAGAGTCTCACTGTTATATCTCTTACCCTTGCAAACCTCACAGGGCACAAAAATATCGGCAAGAAAATGCATTTCAATTTTTACTATACCGTCGCCCTGACAGGCTTCACAGCGTCCACCCTTGACATTAAAGGAATATCGACTTGCGGTAAAGCCCTTTGCCTTTGAATCGGTTGTAGCGGCAAACAGCTCACGAATATCGGTAAATACACCTGTATATGTCGCAGGGTTTGACCTCGGTGTTCTGCCTATAGGAGACTGGTCTATGCTTATAATTTTGTCAAGATGCTCAATGCCTTCCATTTTTCTGAAACGGCCCGGTATCTGCTTTGCACCGTTAAGCTCATTGCTGAGATATTTATAAAGAATCTCATTCACAAGCGATGATTTACCTGAGCCGGAAACTCCCGTAACACAAACGAACTTACCCAAGGGAATTTCAACATCAATGCTTTTAAGATTGTTCTGTGCAGCACCGTAAACCTTAAGCTTTTTACCGTTACCTGCACGGCGTTCCTCAGGGATTGCAATTACCTTCCTGCCGCTCAAATACTGACCTGTAACCGAATTCTCACAGCCTTTGATATCCTCAATTGTACCCTGACAGACAATTTCACCGCCGTGAACACCTGCACCGGGGCCTACATCAACAATATAATCAGCCTCATACATCGTGTCCTCATCGTGCTCAACAACAATAAGTGTGTTGCCGATGTCTCTCAGATGCTTGAGCGTATTTATAAGCTTTGCGTTGTCACGCTGATGAAGACCTATGCTCGGCTCATCAAGAATATAAAGCACGCCCATAAGCGAAGAGCCTATCTGTGTCGCAAGACGGATACGCTGACTCTCACCGCCTGAAAGTGAGCCTGACTGTCTTGTAAGAGTGAGATAATTAAGACCGACGCTCTCAAGGAAGGTAAGTCTTTCAACAATTTCCTTGATTATAAGCTTTGCAATTATTTTATCCCTTTCGGAAAGTACATTTTCAAGAGACCTTACAAATTCAAGACATTCTGAAATTGAAAGAGAGCAAACCTCGTGGATATTTTTACCGTTTACGGTTACGGAAAGAGCCTCCTTGCTGAGTCTTGCACCGTTACACTCCTTACACTCTGTTGTAGTCATAAGAGCTTCAATTTCCTTGCGTGACAGTTCCGAGGTTGACTCGTTGTATCTGCGCTGAAGATTGTTTACAAGACCTTCAAAATCAGTGTAATAAACACCGCCACCGTAAGAGGTTGTACGCTCCATCTTCATTTTTTCGCCCTTTGTACCGTAAAGCAGGGCATCATATGCTTCAGCCGAAAAATCCTCAATAGGCGTATCAAGAGTAAAGCCGTATTTTTTACCGAGTGCATCGTAGTACATGCCGGCAATTGTCGAATTATCCTTAACATTACCCCATCCGAACGCCTTGATAGCACCCTCACGGATAGAAAGCTTTCTGTCGGGTACAATCATATTCGGAGAAATCTCCATAAACACGCCAAGGCCCGAGCACTTTTTGCATGAGCCGAAGGGACTGTTGAAGGAAAACATTCTCGGGGTTATTTCACCGTAGCTTACGCCGTGGTCGGGACAGGCATAATTAAGTGAAAATGTAAGCTCTTCACTGCCTGCAACATCAACAAGTAAAATGCCGTCAGTTAATTTAGTTGCAGTTTCAATTGAATCGGCAAGGCGTGATTTAACCGTGCTTTTTACAACAAGTCGGTCAACAACAATTTCAATGTTGTGCTTTTTGTTCTTTTCTATTTTGATGCTTTCCGACAAATCATATATCTGACCGTCAACTCTTGCTCTTACAAAGCCTGATTTACGGGCATTTTCAAGCTCTTTTACATATTCACCCTTACGTCCTCTGACGATAGGTGCAAGAAGCTGAATTTTTGTACCCTCATCAAGTGTAAGTATCTTTTCTACTATCTGGTCAACTGTTTGTTGCTTGATTTCTCTTCCGCATACAGTACAGTGAGGCACTCCTATACGCGCATAAAGCAAACGAAAGTAGTCATATATTTCAGTTACCGTACCAACGGTTGAACGAGGATTTTTGGATGTAGTTTTCTGGTCAATTGATATTGCAGGTGAAAGACCCTCTATATAATCAACATCAGGCTTTTCCATCTGACCGAGAAACTGCCTTGCATAAGAGGAAAGTGATTCAACATATCTGCGCTGACCCTCAGCATAAATAGTATCAAATGCAAGAGAAGATTTACCCGAACCTGAAAGACCCGTAAAAACAACAAGCTTGTCTCTCGGTATTTTCAAATCAACATTTTTAAGGTTATGCTCTCTTGCACCCTTAACAATCAATTCTTTCTGTGACATTTTTCACCTCATATTATTTCATCGTTGCTTTAATCTTTTCAATTTTGTCACGGATTAAAGCAGCATGCTCAAACTCGAGTATTTTTGCAGCATCCTTCATTTCTGCAGTAAGCTGTCTTATAAGCTTTTCCTTTTCGCTTCGAGGAAGCTTTTTAACAGATTTATCACTGTCAAGAGAGGTTGTTGATATTTCAAGTATATCACGCACCTGCTTGACAATAGTTTTTGGAGTGATTCCGTGTTCCTCGTTATATTTATTCTGTATCATTCTTCTTCGCTCAGTTTCTTTTATTGCATACTCCATTGACGGAGTAATTTTATCAGCATACATTATAACCTGACCCTCAGCATTTCTCGCAGCTCTGCCTATTGTCTGCACTAGAGACGTCTCCGAACGAAGGAAGCCCTCCTTATCAGCGTCAAGTATTGCAACAAGTGAAACCTCGGGAAGGTCAAGTCCCTCTCGTAAAAGGTTGATGCCGACAAGCACATCAAACTCACCTAAACGTAGGTCACGGATAATTTCCATACGCTCTATAGTATCGATATCATAGTGCATATAACGAACTCTGATGCCTAGATTATCAAGATAGTCCGTAAGTGCTTCTGCCATTTTTTTGGTAAGCGTTGTAACGAGAATGCGCTCATTTTTTGCAGTACGCAGATTTATTTCACCCACAAGGTCGTCAATCTGTCCTTCTGTAGGTCTTACGCTTACAAGAGGGTCAAGAAGCCCTGTCGGACGGATAATCTGTTCAACTATCTGTTCACTTTTTTCTTTTTCAAAGGCGCCCGGTGTAGCACTTACAAATATTTTCTGCCCGACCATACCGTAAAATTCTTCAAATTTTAACGGACGGTTATCATAGGCTGACGGCAGACGGAAGCCGAATTCAATAAGACTTTCCTTTCTTGCTCTGTCCCCTGCATACATCGCACGAAGCTGAGGAAGCATAACATGGCTTTCATCAACAAAAAGCAGAAAATCATCAGGAAAGTAGTTAAGAAGCGTGAACGGTGCTTCACCTGCAGGTCTGCCCGACATTATTCGTGAATAGTTTTCTATGCCCTTACAAAATCCGGTCTCACGAAGCATTTCCATATCATACATCGTTCTTTGCTGAATACGCTGTGCCTCGAGCAGCTTTCCCTGAGCAGTAAATTCTTCAACTCTTTCTATCATCTCGCTGCCGATTTCCTCAAGAGCATCCTCCAGCTTATCCCTTGAAATAACATAATGAGAGGCAGGATATACAGCAACATGTGATACAACATTTTTAACCTCGCCTGTAAGAGGGTTAATTTCACATATCCTGTCTATTTCATCGCCGAAAAATTCCACTCGTATTGCAGTATCAGAGGTATATACAGGATAAATCTCAACAACGTCTCCTCTTACTCTGAATTTGTTTCTTATGAAATTGATGTCATTTCGTTCATACTGAATTTCAACAAGCTTTTCAATAAGCTCATCTCTGCTTTTTTCCATACCCGTACGCAAGGAAATAACCATATTTCTGTAATCAATCGGGTTACCGAGAGTGTAAATACAGGACACACTTGCCACAATAATAACATCCCGGCGTTCAGACAAGGCAGAAGTAGCAGAATGACGAAGCTTATCAATTTCATCGTTTATTGATGAATCCTTTTCGATATAGGTATCGGTC
>JBGVGP010000127.1:0-1758 GCA_045121735.1 Acutalibacteraceae bacterium | reverse complement strand
CTGTATGTATTACTGCACAATTCCTTTGTGTAGGCTCTCTCACATCAAAACACGGTAAGAGAGTTGCTTCTTTACCACAGATAGGGCAGCAGTCCATTATACCTCACCCTCACACACCTTAATGAGGTTGTGAATACCTCTGATATTACGGCCCATAATCTTACCTGTACCAGCCCAAAACTGAATAAGTGCATCATCAGTTTTACGGCGGCAGTGGAAATGCCCTGTAGCCTCATTCTTTAAGGTGTACTCAATACCGTGTTCCTCAAGCTGCTTTTTAGCGTAGGCAATACGCTCAGGGTTTTTAGCAACTCTCTGACGGTGTTTCTCTCTGTAAGGCTCAAAAGCCTCTTTCATATCACCCATAATTTACAACCTCCTAAATCAAAATCATACTGAGCAACAGAATTACAAATAAAACTGCCACTACAGCAAGAAAACAATATCTCTCTTTGTTATCTTTACTGCCGATAATGCCGAGGCTGAAAACAACGGCTAAAACGAGTAATGCAACTTGCATAATAGTTTTCATATTTTATTCCTCCGGGAATCTTACTTTTGTTACTGCAATAGGAAAGTCCTCAATTTCTGAAGCCCATATACATGAGCCTTCGCCGTTGAGCATTTCCCATATCAGCGGAAAACCGCCTATGCCGTCAAACAGACTTGCCATTGTGTGATCCGCACCACAGCAGAGGTTGAGCTTTTGCAGAACATAAAACCACGGCGGTATAGCAATGCTGTTGCCGAGGGCTTTATATCGTCTTGAATCGGTAGCTCCTCTGCGTGTACCTTTTCCGACATTTCCCTTAAACCATTCTTCGTCAATGTTGGTCCATTCGTCAGGAAAACCTTGTAAGCGTTCACACTCAAGAGGGGTTAAACGCCTTACGATAGCATCAACACGTATTGTGCCATTTCCGTTTAGACTATGGGCGGCGTTGCTTTGTAACGCTCCGCTTATTTCATTTTCTGTAGCATTTCTACAATCTACAGCTTTTATATTTGTATCATCAACAATCAATGTTTCGCTGCCCCCCCCCGTAAGTGCCGCCACGGGCTTTTAGTGTTGCAGATGTACTATCTTGCAAAAACTTATCATAGGCAGCTTGTGAAAAACCTTCTTTCATTCGTCAGCTCCTTTTCTTGTAACACACTATCTGAGGTTGCTTATAGTCCCTTGCTAATAACGTAGAGCATTTATCCTTTTCAACCTGCATATAGTAGCCGCAAGTCGAGGAATAGACTTCACTCAACGATTTATCTTGAGGATCATTGGCGTGTTGCCCCCCCCTGTACCCATTCTGCCGGTCAAGGACTGAACAACATTATTTTCGGACAATTTCACTCTACTGTCATTAGGGTGGTTTTCAATAGCAATACACACAGAGGCGTCATGCTGTCCGGCTGACAAAGTAGGGGCTTTTCCTTCTTCAAAACCTATACCGTGCGCTTTAGCGCCCATATTAGACTTAAATCCGCACACAGCAGGACGGTCAACAGTGTTGAGTGTGTAGCTCACATCTTCAGTCCAGCCTTTACCGTTACAACCTGCGGTATCGGCTCTGTCAATGCAGTTACCTTGAATACAGTAGGTCGGCTGACTTAGCCCCCCCCTTGAGCCTGTTTCTCTAAAACAGTCCTCAACAGGTCGGGTAGCGGTTTCCCACGGCGTTCTGCCCTGCGGATAATACCCTGACACGCCTTTGCGCTCAAAGAGTATTTCGGGTGCGGTGAGTCCTCCAAAATCTGCGACAA
>JBGVGP010000126.1:0-7297 GCA_045121735.1 Acutalibacteraceae bacterium | reverse complement strand
GCCGGTGTTATAGCGGCTGTGCTCAGACGCTATATGTTTGACAACAAAAAGCCTACCTGGAGCTACGGCGTGTTTATAACCGTTGTGTGTGAAGTTTTTCATATGCTTATGATTTTCTTTACAAATATGAGTGATTCATCCTATGCCTTTGAATTTGTAAAGGGTGCCACAATTCCTATGATTATCGGTAACTCTGCTGCCGTAGGAATTTCACTTATCGTTGTCTCCATGCTTAATCACGAGGAAAGAAAGCGGGGTAAAATAAACGAGCGTATTTCACAGACCTTCCAGCGTAAGCTGCTTGTGCTTATTGTTATCGCCTGTGTTATAACAAGCACATTTACATATTTTCTTCAGAGCGGAATGGCTGAAATTGAAACAAGAGAGGTATTCACTTCAGCTATGACCGACGTTATTACCGATGTCAGAGGCAAATCCGACGAAAGCCTTTTGGCAATAACAGAAAGCGTACGCGCTGAATATGAGAAGAATAACGAGATTTCTCTTGATGCTCTTGCCGAAAAATACAATGTTACCGAAATCAACATTGTTGCTCACGACGGTATGATTACCGCTTCAACCGATGAACAGCTTGAAGGAATTTTCGATATGAACAGCACCGAGCAGTCAAAGGAATTTATGGTGCTCACAGGTGAAAAGAGCGAGCTTGTGCAGATGTACAGCCCTAAGGGCTACGATGGCGTAACAATGCGAAAGTATGCAGGCGTGAGCCTCAAGGACGGCGGCTTTATTCAGGTGGGCTACGATGCAGATCAGTTTCACGATATTCTTGACGACTTTGTTGTTGATGTAACACAGAACCGTCACGTGGGCAGCACCGGCTTCGTTGCTGTGTGTGACGAAAACTTTAATCTTGTAACACATACAAGCCGAAACGGCAAGCATATTTCAACCATAGGTATAAACCCTGACGAGGTAATGCTTCAGGGTAAAACTGCATCAAAGCTTTATAAAACAAACATAATAAATGACGAAACTGATTACAGTGAAGAATATATTTACGTTTTCACCTTTGTTGAGGGCTACTGCATAATTGCCGCAATGCCCTTTGCCGAAGCGATGCTTATGCGAGATGCTTCTCTTTATACAAGTATTTTTATGCTGATACTTATTTTCGCAGCTTTGTTTATATTTATCTACTTCCTTATCAAAAAGGTTATTATTAACAACCTGCAGAAAATCAACGGTACTCTTTCAGAGATTACGGGCGGTAACCTTAATGTAAAGGTTGATGTCCGTTCCAATGCTGAGTTTTCATCACTTTCCGACGACATTAACTCAACCGTTGCAACGCTTAAAAGGTATATCGGTGAGGCTGCTGCAAGAATCGATAAGGAGCTTGAATACGCCAAGCAGATTCAGCTTTCGGCTCTGCCCTCAGATTTCCCCGATGCAGAAAATTATTCTATTTATGCACAGATGATAGCGGCTAAAGAGGTAGGCGGTGACTTCTACGATTTCTACAGTCTTAATGCTGATACGGTGCTTTTCCTTGCCGCTGACGTATCGGGCAAGGGCATTCCTGCCGCCATGTTTATGATGACGGCAAAGACCATTATCAGAGGTCTTGCAGAAAGAGGCCTCCCTGTTGATGAAATCTTTACCCTTGCTAACGAAAAGCTTTGTGAAAACAACGAGTCAGGTATGTTCGTTACTGCATGGCTCGGCAAAATAGACATTCCGACAGGTAAGCTCAGCTTTGCAAATGCGGGACATAATCCTCCCGTTTTAGTACACGCTAACGGTAAGTGCGAATACCTTAAGAGCCGTACAGGCTTTGTCCTTGCAGGTATGGAGGGTATGAGATACCGCGCGAACGAAATGACACTTGAAAAGGGAGACAGAATCTTCCTTTATACCGACGGCGTAACAGAGGCCACAGATGAAAGTGAGGCTCTTTACGGTGAGGAAAGACTGCTGTCTTATATTGATAAAAACAAAGAAATGAAGGCTGAGGCATTGCTTTCAGGACTTAAAGAGGATATCGACCTTTTTGCCGGTGAGGCTCCTCAGTTTGATGATATTACAATGCTTCTTTTTGACTACAAAAAGAAAGAAGATGCTGCTATGAAGGAAAAGGTCTTTGCTGCAACAAATGACGCTCTGCCTGAGGTTATGGCTTTTACAGAGGAATGTCTTGAAAGCTTTGGCTGTCCGATGAAGGCCTCTGTTGCAATAAGCGTTGCAGTGGAAGAGATATTTGTCAATATTGCAAGCTATGCCTACGGTGAGAACAAGGGCGAGGCCTCCCTTTGCTTCGGCTTTGATAAGGCTGAAAGACTTATGACTCTTGTTGTGTCGGATGAGGGTATACCCTTTAATCCCCTTGAAAGAGAAGAGCCTGATATTACCCTTTCAGCAGCAGAAAGAGATATAGGCGGTCTCGGCATTTTCATCACAAAGAAGACCATGGACACGGTTGATTATAAAAATGAAAACGGCAAGAACATTCTCACTATGACCAAAAAAATATAAAGGAGATTTACTTATGAATATCAATATCGAAAATACAAACGGCTCAACCGTTATTTCACTTGAAGGCAGACTTGATACAACAACAGCTCCCGAGCTTGAAAAGGCTATCAACGGTGAGGGTGACGCACTTAAGAGCCTTGTGCTTGATTTCAAGGGCGTTGACTACATTTCAAGTGCAGGTCTTCGTGTTCTTCTTTCTGCACAGAAGAAAATGAACGTACAGGGCAGTATGGAGCTTGTGGGTGTGACCGAAGCTGTAATGGATATTTTTGAAATGACAGGCTTTGCAGATATTCTGGTGATTAAGTGATGGATAAGGTAACAAAGGCAATTGAATTTGCCACAAAGGCTCACGACGGCATGGTAAGAAAAAAGGATAAAACTCCGTATATTCTTCATCCCCTTGAGGCTGCAGTAATTGTCGGCTCAATGACTGATGACAGAGATGTTATCTCTGCGGCTGTGCTTCATGATGTTGTTGAGGATACTCCGATAACCATTGAGCAAATCGAAGAGATTTTCGGCAGTCGTGTAAGAGCCCTCGTGGAATCGGAAACAGAGGACAAGCGCGCCGATTTACCTCCTGAGGATACCTGGAGAATAAGGAAAGAGGAATCCCTTGAGGAGCTTGCTTCCTGCGACAGCAGAGAAGTGCTTATGCTCTGGCTAGGTGACAAGCTTTCAAATATGAGGTCATTTTACAGAATCTGGAAGGTTGAGGGCGACTCTATGTGGCAGTCCTTTAACCAGAAGGACCCGAAGCAGCAGAAATGGTACTATTGCACGATAGCTGAGCTTACCTCACCGCTTAAGGAGTATGCTGTCTGGCAGGAATATAACGAGCTTTTAAAAATAGTATTCGGAAAGGTTAATTGAAATGAAGAAAATAGAATTCAGAACAGATAAGGATATTTTGTACATAAGCCTTGAGGGCAGAATTGACGCTTCAAATGCGGCTGATGTTGAAAAGGAAATTTGCGAGATAAGAAGCGCAAATCAGGGTACGCATACCGTGCTTGACGCAGATGCACTTGAATACATTTCAAGCGCAGGTCTTCGCATTATGCTCCGTTTAAGAAAGGAAGAGCCGAAGCTTGCGATAATCAATGTTTCGCCCGAGGTTTACGGCATTTTCGAAATGACAGGCTTTACAGAAATGATGACCATAGAAAAAACATACCGCAGAATAAATCTTGATAACTGTGAGTTTATTGCCAAGGGTGCCAACGGTGCCGTTTATCGCTATGACAACGAAACAATCGTAAAGCATTACTTTAACAGAGATGCTCTTTCTGAAATTATGCAGGAAAGAGAAAACTCAAGAAGAGCCTTTGTTCTCGGCGTTAACACAGCAATTCCTTACGGCATTGTACGTATCGGTGACGGCTACGGCAGCCTTACAGAGCTTCTGAATGCAACCTCAGTAACAAAGCTTATAAGAGCAAACACCGAGGATTTATCACAGAGCGTTGCTTATTACATCGATACAATAAAAGAGGTGCACGCTATAGAAACCGAACCCGGCGACCTTCCCGACTTCAAAAAATGGGTGCTTGAATGGGTAGATTTCCTTGAAGGCTATCTTGATGAAGCTCATGCAAAAAAGATGCGTGCTCTTATCGAAGGTATTCCTGACAGCAATCACATCATTCACGGCGACTACCACACAAACAACGTTATGGTACAGAACGGTGAGCCTATTCTCATTGATATGGATACTCTTGCAGTAGGTCATCCCGTGCTGGAGCTCGGTTCAATGTTCAACGCCTTCGTCGGCTTCGGTGAGCTTGATAAGGCAGGCATTGAAAACTTCTTCGGCTTTGAATGTGAAATTGCACACCGCTTCTGGCGTCTTTCACTTGCAAGATACCTCGGTACAGACGACGAGGCAGCAATAATCGACGCAGAAAACAAGGCAAAGGTTATCGGCTATATGAGACTTCTTCGCCGTTGCCTTCGCAGAGATACTGACGAGGTAACCGTAAATCATTATAAAGAAAATCTTAAAGCAGCTATCGATAAGGTTGATACTCTGGTGTTCTGATATGAAAAAAATACTTTACATAAACGCTTGCTGCAGAAAAGGCTCACGTACTGATGAGCTTGCACAGCAGCTTCTTAAAAGCCTTGACGGTCAGGTGCAGACAGTGAATCTTTATCAGCAAGCTCTTGCTCCCGTAGATGCAAAACGTCTTTCAGAAAGAGACAGTCTTCTTGCCGACGGAAGAACAGACGATGAATCCTTCTTCCCGGCAAGACAGTTCGCTTTTGCAGATACTGTTGTAATTGCCGCACCCTATTGGGACCTTATGTTCCCGTCAATACTCAAGGTTTATCTTGAAAGCATAACCGTGTGCGGCATCACCTTCCGCTATTCGGAAAAGGGTATTCCGCAGTCACTTTGTAAGGCGGAAAATCTTTATTATGTCACAACTGCAGGCGGCTTTATAGGTGAAAATAATTTCGGCTATGACTATATAAAGTCACTTGCCAAAGGCTTTTTCGGCATCGGTGATGTGAAATTCTTCTCTGCTGAGGGTCTTGATATTTACGGTGCTGATGTTGACGAAATTATGAAAAAGGCAAAGGAAAATATTCTTTTGCAAAAATAAAATTAACACGCATCCTGTTTTACGCTTGTGAAACGGATGCGTGTAAGCACTTTGTAATACTTAATGTGTATAATGAATTATATAAAGAATACTTTACAAAGGAGAATTTTTATGAAAAAGAACATAGCACTTATTGGTGTCGGCGTTATTATCGGTCTGGTAATTGCCGCTCTTATTGCCGGTTCATTTACAGGCGTGTTTATAACCGTACCCAAGCCTGAAATCAAAGAGGGTGAGTTCGATTTTGCTCTCACCTATGAGCTTGACGGTGAGGTGAAGAAAATTGAAGGCACCTATGTATGCAAGTTTGAGGGTGTAAGCAGAGCACTTGACGGTGTAGGCCGTGACTGGAAAGGCTACATAAAGGACCACGGTGATTTTACCGACTATGAGTTGAAAACAACTGATAAGGGCACAATCAAGGTTGATCTTGATATATGCTCGGAATTCTTTATGTCAGACCCTAATTATCAAAATATGAAAAGCTCAGACGACCCCAAGCCGGAGCCTTATCTTTATATCACGTCAGGCGACCCGTCTGTCGAAGACCCTGCCAATGAGGTTACCTTTGATTACTATGAAGGTGACGATGTGAAAATCATCAGCTTCGAGTATGATCAGCCTATTGAAAATATATATAAATAAAGGAGCTTTAAAATGCTTAAAAACAGAACTGCTCAATTGATATTCCAGACAGTTTACTGTACGCTCGGTTTTGTAGGCTGCGTAGCAAGTCTCGGTATTTTTGATGACATCAGTTCTATACGTTGGGACTTCTACGTGCATTTTACAAACATAAGTAATTTTCTTTGCATCGGCATTATGGCTGCAGCCCTTATTCAGACAGCGAAGAAAAAAAGAGAACAGCTTCGTTACAACTGCACCCCTTTTAAAGTTTATCGGTATGCTCGGCATTCTGCTTACCTTCCTTGTGTTCAACATAATGCTTGCAGGCAACCGTGATCCTCAGCTTAACTGGAGAGTCGTCAGCCTTGCCTTCCACGTAGTGCTTCCTATTATGTATGTTGCACATTGGTTCCTGTTCTATGAGCGCAAAAAGTGTAAGTGGTATTATCCTATTGCTTCTGTCAGCTTCCCTCTTGCCTATCTTATCTTTATTTTCATTCAGGCAGCAATTATGAAGTTTGATACATCTGTGCTCATTCCCGGAACAGAGACACCTCTTATCTACCCTTATTTCTTTGTAAACCTTGAAACACAGGGCGTCGGCGCAGTAGCAAGGTGGGTTGTTATTCTTCTTGCTGCATTTGTTGCAGTCGGATTTATTTTCTTCGGTCTTGATAAGCTCGGAAAGAAAAAGTCATAAGATTACAAATAAACAAAAACAGACGGTGCAGTCATTTCTGCACCGTCTTATGCTTTATCTTTTTTATTCTTCCTCAAATGCATCCTTACCGAGTCCGCACCAGGGGCAAACCCAATCTTCGGGAACATCCTCCCATGCAGTGCCGGGAGCAACGCCGTTATCGGGATCGCCAAGCTCGGGATCATACACATATGAGCAGGGACATACATATTTAGCCATAGTTATTTCCTCCAATATATTTGTTATAATTCAGTTTTCCACAGACCGTGAAGATTGCAGTAAGCATATACAGCTTCCGGCTTTTCACCGAGAAGAGCAAACTCTGCAAAGGGAGCCTCACCGACAGCAAGGTTTTTTCTCTGACCGCCCTTGTCTGTCTGAAGATATACCCAAAGTATACTGTGTTCTTCTGCCATAGGATGAGCAACAGAGCCGATTTCAACCTTTACATTGTTATCGTTAACTGTTACAACAGGAAGGTGCTTTTCAACACTTGCTTCGACTGTGCCGGTAACAAGCTGAGTCATTTTCTGACCGCAGCATATCATAGGAACTTTAGCATCGTTAACAACCTCTACAAGGTTTCCGCAATGTTCGCAGATAAAGAATTTTGTCTCTTTCATAAATAATAACCTCCGGGTAAAATTATGGTCTGTTTTAGCGGTATATAATCTGTAGTTTGCAAATTTATAGGGGAAGGGAGCGATTTTTACATCGCTCCGTGGATTTTATCAACCGAAATATCTGTTAAGAAGACCTTCGAATGCCTTGCCGTGTCTTGCTTCGTCACGAGCCATTTCGTGAACAGTGTCGTGGATAGCGTCAAGACCGGCTTCCTTAGCGTTGCGTGCGATGCGCATCT
>JBGVGP010000125.1:0-13301 GCA_045121735.1 Acutalibacteraceae bacterium | reverse complement strand
AAATTTGCAGTGATATTTTTGATAAATCAAAAGTGTTATTGAAGCCTTGCGGCTTCAGTTTTATTTTATTCGCCTGAAGCTGTCCGAAGGACAATAAAACTATGCGAAGCATAATATAACTGCGAAGCAATATCACTCGCCGTATGGCGAATAAAACTGCCGAGTGTCCTTACGAACACTCGGCTAATCCGTGGCGTCATTTTGTGTGAACTTATTTCTTGAGTATAATTCCGATTGCAAAAACCTGAAGCTTTGCAGGAAGCATATTGAGAAGCAGAAGAAGGGGATTGCGGTTGATGTTGTAAACATACTTGGGCTTTTTTGACTCAACTGCTTCAAGGGCAAGGTCGGCAATTCTCTCTGCAGGTACGTGACGTGCTTCAACGCTGTCAACAATTCCTTGGAATTTGTGTGCGCTTTCCTGATAAAGCACCGTGTTCTTACCGAAGCGCTCAAGCGCAACGTTTGAAATGTTGAGAAGCCCTGTCTTTACGGCACCGGGACGGATGATTGAAACAGGGATATCAAGAAGCTGTGTCTCCTGACGAAGAGAGAAGGCATACTTTTCAAGTGTTGCCTTTGTAATGCCGTAAATACCTGTAAAGGGAAGAGGGTCGAGAGGGCCGAGCTCACTTGTTGTGATAACAATACGGCTGCCCTTGTGAAGAAGAGGCTGGAAAATCTTGTTGATTCTGTAAACACCGAAAACGTTTACGTCAAAGATTCGTGTGAAGCGCTTTTCATCCATTTCGATAAGTGAGTCGAGGTCGTAAATACCTGCAGTGTGAACAATGGCGCAAAGCTCCTTTGCTTGGGCACTGACTTTTTCAAAAACCTCTTTAACGCTGTCCATGCTTGTTACGTCACATTTGTAAAGTGTAACATTGCCGTAGTCTTCACCCTCGTTATAGTCGAGGCCGAAAACACGGTAGCCCTTTTCATTAAAAAGGTTACAGATGGCTTTACCCATTCCTCCGGTTGCACCGGTTACAAGTACATTTTTCATTTTAATTCTCCTAAATTCTTATGTCGCGCAAAGCTTTGCTTAATGGCGTCAAAGCTTTCCTTTGAAATTACGTGCTCTATTCTGCAGGCGTCCTCAACGGCAAGCTCACGGGGCACGCCAAGGCTTATAAGGCATTCTGTGAGCATGGTGTGTCTTTCAAAAAGCTCCTCGGCAATTTTTTTACCGGGCGGAAGAAGCTGTATGTTTCCGTCACCCATTACCTCAATGAAGCCGTTTTCTCTCAGGTTTTTCATTGCAACGCTGACACTCGGCTTTGAAAAGCCAAGCTCGTTAGCAATGTCAACGGAACGGCAGGTGCCCTTGTTCTTCTGCAGCATATATATTGTTTCAAGATAGTTTTCCGCAGACTGTTGAATTTTCATTTTGTCAAGCCTTTCAATTTATCTTACTTTATCTGCCTTACATCTCTGCCGCAAAAGGCGAGGGGGCGGCTGCTGCCGAAAAGACGTGAAGCAATACGCTGGGTATATTTTTCGTAGATTTCATCCATTTCAAGGTTGGTGCTGATTACGGTGGGAAGACCCTTGAGCATTCTTGAGTTAAGTATATCGTGAAGAGCGGCGGTGGTAAACTGTGTTGTGAATTCCACACCGAGGTCGTCGATTATGAGAAGGTCAGCGTTGATAATTGCTTCCTTTTCGTTTTCTTCGGAGCTTCTTCTGCCGAAATGCTCCCTTTCAAGCTTTTCCATAATGCTTTGAATACTGCCGTAGTAAACGTCGTAGCCGCGTTCAATTACAACATTTGCAATGGCAAGTGAAAGGTGGGTTTTACCGAGACCTGTGCCTCCGTACATAATGAGACCCTGAGCCTTTCTGGTGAAATGGTTGGCGTAGTCTCTGCAGTAATTGAACACATTTGTCATATGCTCACGCTGATTTAATCCGAGCACGGGGTCAACAACGTCAGGGTAAAAGCTTAAAGAAAATTTTTCAAAGGTGGATTTTCCTACGGGGGCAGCTTCACCTAAAAGAGCCTTTGCCTGATTTATGACCTCCTGCTTCTGACAGTCACAGAAATAGCCGTCGTGAGCGCCTGTATCCTTACAGACAGGACAGGTGTATTTTATTTCAAGATAGTCCTCGGGAAGTCCCGCTTCCTTGAGAAGCGTCTTTTTTCTTTCCTGTGCGGCAAGGCTTTTGAGTGAAAGCTCACGGATGAAGCTTTCGGCATTTCCGCCCATACCGAGTGCCTTTACGGCATCAAGACCGTAGGATGCTATGTCAGCCTCAATGGTTGCGATTTCGGGACAAAGTGAAATTGCCTTTATGCGACGTGCGTCGTTTTCGCTTTCTGCCGCCTTTCTGCGTCTTTCAAGCTCTGCCTTTGCTCTCTGATAAACTATCTGCTTGTATGCCATACTTTTTTCACCTCTTTAATCCTCGTCTGAGGGTGGGACGAATTTTAAATCTGTTGCCTTTTTAGTGAAATCGGAAACGTCAAAGGTGGGCTCGCGTCTTTCACCGGGAGGCTTCTGCTTAACGCTTTTTGTCGGGGCAGTCTTGCTCTTTTGCTGCTGCCACTTCATTTTTTCTCTTTGAATATCCTGAGGTGTCTTAACTGCATTCTTATACCATGAGGAAAGCACCTTATCCATATATTCAAAGCTTACCTTGCCGGTGTTGTCAACTGATTCCTCATAGGCAAAGTAAATCATATCTGTGCTGAAGCCGTATTCCTTGACCCATGCGGTAAGGAAGCGCTTCTGCTTCTGGGTTGGGTTTTTGTTAGTGATTTCTGTCATTGAGCGAAGCTTGTGCCACGCTTCATCAACAACGGTGTGCTGCTCGATATATTCAATAGCGCCCTCAATGCTGTCAATTTCAAGCTCGCTCCACTCTCTGCCTGTTTTTGAAATTGCGGCAAAGCCTGTTTTACCCTTGTTTTTGTTATACTCAATTGCCATAAGTATAACCTCAACGGGAAGACCGTAGCTGTCGTGCATCATAATAAGGGTTGACTGACCGTCATAGCCTACGGTTTTGCCGAGAATATTCTGTGCCTCGGCAAAAAGGAGACGAAGCTCCTCACTCTCGTTGAGCCTTGCGGCAACCTGCTCGTGGCTCGGCTTTGTAACGGGAATTTCCTCAACCTTTTTCACAGTCTGTGCAGGTGAGGTGCTCACGGCAGACACGGCGGGAGCAACGGGAGAAGCCTGCTGCTCCTTTACTGTTACGGGAGGTGTGGGGACGGAATCACCCTTTATAAGAAGACCTCTTTCTGTCCAGAAAATGAGGGCGTCGTCAATATCGGCCTCGTCATAGCCTGTTGCCCTTGAAATATCGGCAAGGCTGATGCCTGTGTCGTTGGCGTGACGAAGCATATATAAAAGGGTCTTAAGCTGCAGCGCCGAGGCGAGACGGAGATTATCGTCAACAACGGCTGTGGGTACTGCAAAAATTCCCGTAAAGGCGAGAGGGTTGATTTTATAATTCATTGTGTTTTCTCTTTCAATTAATATTTACCGAGGTACTTATCAATTTCCCACTGTGAAACACGGGTGGAATATTCGGTCCATTCCTCCTGCTTTGCCTCGATATATTTTTTATGTACATGCTCACCCATAGCTTCCTTTGCAAAGTCACTTGCAATGAATTCCTTGGTAGCCTCGCGAAGAGTCTTGGGAAGTGAATGGATGCCTGCTGCCTTTCTTTCCTCGGCAGTAAGGTCGAAGATGTTTGAATCCTTGGGAGGAGGAGGAAGCATACCCTTTTCTACACCGTCAAGACCTGCCTGAAGCACGGCAGCCATTGCAAGGTAGGGGTTTGCTGCGGGGTCGGGATTACGAAGCTCGATACGTGTGCCTGTTCCTCTTGCTGTGGGGATACGGATAAGGGGGCTTCTGTTTTTTGCGGACCATGCAATATAAACGGGAGCCTCGTAGCCGGGAACAAGTCTCTTATATGAGTTAACGATGGGGTTTGTAAGTATGGTGATTGCCTTGATGTGGTGCATAAGACCTGCAATAAAGTTATAGGCAACACCTGAAAGACCTGCGTTGTCGCTTTCGTCACAGAAAACATTCTTTCCGTCCTTGAAAAGTGAAATATTGATGTGCATACCGCTGCCGCAGATACCGTAGATGGGCTTGGGCATAAAGGTTGCATAAAGACCGTGACGGTTAGCAAGGTTTTTAACAACGTACTTGAAGGTCATAACGTTATCGGCTGTACGGAGAATTTCATCGTACTTGAAGTCGATTTCGTGCTGTGCTGTAGCGTTTTCGTGATGTGATGCTTCAATTTCAAAGCCCATCTTTTCAAGGCAGAGACAGATTTCCTTACGGCAGCCCTCACCTCTGTCAACGGGGCCGAGGTCAAAGTAACCGCCCATATCGTAGGTTTCGGTTGTAGCCTTGCCCTGCTCATCAAGATGGAAAAGGAAGAATTCGCATTCGGGGCCTACATAGCAGTCAAAGCCCATATCAGCAGCCTTTTTGATTGCACGGCGGAGAATGTAACGGGGGTCGCCCTCGAAGGGTGTGCCGTCTGACTTGTAAACGTCACAGATAAGTCTTGCAGTTTTGCCTGACTCGCAGTCCCAGGGAAGGATTACAAAGGAGTCAAGGTCGGGGTGAAGCTGCATATCGCTTTCCTCGATACGTACAAAGCCGTCAATTGAGGAGCCGTCGAACATACACTTGTTGTCAAGAGCCTTGCCGAGCTGACTTACTGTAAGGCATACACTCTTGAGTGTGCCCATAATATCGGTAAACTGAAGATTAATAAAGCTTACCTTTTCTTCTTCACAAATTCTGATTATATCTTCTTTTGTATACTTGCTCATTTTTCTGCTCCTTATCAGTTACATTTACGGATGATGCCCATAGGTGTCTGCTCGCTTGACTGACCGAGAGGGTTATCCTTAAGAATTTTAACATAAAGGTCTCTGTCCATTGCCTTGTCGGAGGCGCCGAGAATGTTACCGCCAAGGTCATTGATGTCGGTTACGATTACTGCAGCACCGATAGCGTCACTTACCTTTTTTGCAACCTCATCGGGGTTGAGAGGTGCAAGTGAAACGCACTCGTTGTAGGGAGGAAGTGTGCAGTCGCAGGGGCCGTCGATAGATCTTGCCTTTTCACCTGCAACCATGTAGAACCAGCCGCGCTTACCGAGAAGCTTGCCTACTGCAGAGATACCTGCTGCAAAAAGAATACGGGGAACACCGCACTCCTGAAGAGCCATTTCCATAGTTTCGGGCATTGCAAGACCGATGCCGTAGGGCGTTTTAAGCACAAATTTTGAAAGGAAGGTTGCAAGCTTTCTGGGGTGAATTTCTGAAAGGGGAATTGCACGTCCCTGAGTGCAGCCTACAATTTTTTCTGTTATGAAAAGCACATCATCCTGCTGAATATTGGGCTTTGCATATTTTACTGCAACATCAACGATGTCGTCCTTGTCGGTAATAACGTGGGTACGAAGACAAAGTCTGCTGTACTTCACACCGTCAACGTCAATTACCTCGTTTTTTCCGTCATTAACAATATAGTTATCCATTATTGTCCTCCCGTAATATGAGAAAGTTTATTTCTTTTAGGTTTTGTTATTCGTTAATTTATTATGCATTTACCTTATCTACAAAGCGAAGGAAGGCATCCATGCCCTTTTCACTTCTTTCGTAAACACCTGCGTGCTCAAGGCACTTTGCAAATACCTTGCCGGTTTCTGCCTTGAGGATGTCCTCGGTGTTTTCCTTGGTGAAGGTGTAGTTATCCTTGAAGGAGTTGAACCAGTCGCTGTGCTTTGCAGTTTCTTCATTTGCCTTGAGGTCGGCACCGGAAAGGATAGCTTCCTCAACCATCTTGAGCTCCTTCTTGAGTCTTGAGGGAAGAACTGCAAGGCCCATTACCTCGATAAGACCGATGTTTTCCTTCTTGATATTGTGAAGCTCCTTGTGGGGATGGTATACACCGTCGGGATGCTCATCGGTTGTGATATTGTTACGAAGAACAAGGTCAAGCTCGAAAAGGTCACCGCGCTTTCTTGCGATGGGTGTTATTGTGTTGTGGGGTGTACCCTCGGTTTCGGCAAAGATGAATGCATCTGCGTCGGTATATGCTCTCCAGGCGCCGAGAATCTTATCACCGAGCTCAACAAGTCTGTCACTGCTTTCACTGCTGATTCTGATAACGGACATGGGCCACTTTACGATGCCTGCCTTAACATCCTCAAAGCCCTTGAAGGTAACCTCTTTTTCAATGGGTGACTTTGCCATGGGGAACTCGTAGTTACCGCCCTGGAAATGCTCATGTGAAAGAATTGAGCCGCCTACGATGGGAAGGTCAGCGTTTGAGCCTACAAAGTAGTGGGGGAAGAGGTCTACAAAGTCAAAGAGCTTTCTGAAAGCAGAGGCATCAATTTTCATAGGTGTGTGAAGTGAGTTGAAAACGATGCAGTGCTCGTTATAGTAAACGTAGGGGGAATACTGGAAGCCCCACTGTGTTCCGTCAATTGTGATGGGGATGATTCTGTGGTTCTGTCTTGCAGGGTGGTTCATTCTGCCTGCATAGCCCTCGTTTTCAATGCAAAGAAGACACTTGGGGTATGAGCTCTGGGGAGCGTTCTTTGCTGCGGCAATAGCCTTGGGGTCCTTTTCGGGCTTTGAAAGGTTAACGGTGATGTCAAGGTCACCGTAAGCGGTGGAGGTCTTCCACTTCATATCCTTTACAATGCGGTATCTTCTTATGTAGTCGGTGTCACGGCTTAACTTGTAGTAGTAATCTGTGGCAGCCTCGGGTGAAAGCTCGTCATAAAGCTCGTAGAAGGTGTCGATAACCTCGGAGGGTCTGGGTACAAGGGCACTCATAAGCTTTGTGTCAAAAAGGTCACGGCTTGTTATATCGTCACCGATAAGTCCCTTTTCTACAGCAAAGCTGAGAAGCTCGGAGAGGGTTTCCTCAAGGCTTTCGCAGACAAGCTCCTCTGCAGGCTCAACGTATTCGTCAAGCTGAAGAATTTCGAGAATTCTGTTGGTTGTGTAAATCTTATCGCTTTCTTCGATAAGTCCGCAGGAAAGACCGTAGGAAATGAGCTTTTTTACTGAAGTGTAGATTTTCATATGATAACCCCCTGAAATGAAATCGGTATAATACACCGATTTTAATATAAAAACTTATTCATCATATTGTACACCAGAATGACCTCAAAAATCAACACATATTTGTGACAAAAATGACAGAAAGAGAATATTATATTAGTGAAAAACCGTATCGGAGGTAATTTTATGGCAAAGAAAAGCGCATCCTTCCTTGGCGCTAACACACCGAAGGGCTTTGTTTCCTTTTTTGATGAGCTTTATAACCCCTATGACAACACTGATGCATATATAATAAAGGGCGGTCCCGGTACGGGAAAATCCACATTTATGAAAAGAATTGCCGAAGAGGCCGACAAAAGAGGTCTTTGCACCGAAAGGGTGTATTGCTCCTCTGACCCGTCGAGTCTTGATGCACTTGTTATACCCGAAATAAGCTTTTCGATTTGTGACGGTACCGCGCCTCACGTTATGGAGCCGAGGTTTCCCGGTGTATCGGAGAATATAGTGAATCTCGGTCAATTTTGGGACGCCAAAAGGCTTAAAGAAAAAAGCAATGAAATAAAGCGACTCTTTTTTGAAAACTCCCTTTGCCACCGCAGAAGCTCAAAGTATCTTGCGGCGGCAGGTCAGGTGGACCTTCATACAAGGGCAGTTGCTGAAAAATATATAAACAGAGACAAAATCGACAGCTTCTGCACAAGGCTTGTAAGCCGTGAGCTTAAGTCGGTAAAAAAGGGTGCTGCAGGCAGAAAAAGCCGACGCTTTATAAGTGCAATCACACCGAGGGGCAATATCTTGCTTGCCGACACGGTGAAAAATCTCTGCCCGAGGGTTATAGGTATAGACGACAGGCTGGGTGTTGCGGCTTCGCTTATAACGGAGCGTATAGGTGAGGGTGCCGTTAAAAACGGCTATGACGTAATATACTGTCACTGCCCAATGAGACCTGACGAAAGCGAGCATCTGCTTATTCCCGAAAAGGGACTTGCGCTTATAAGGGTAAACGGTGCGGCGGGTGAAATTCCCTGCGACAGAGTTGTTCACGCCGGCAGATTTATGTATGAGGGCATAAAGGACAACAGGCTTATGCTGAAATTCAACGAAAAAATAGAGCAGGAGCTTATAAGCGAAAGCGTAAGCTGTTTAAGGCAGGCAAAGGCAATTCACGATGAGCTTGAAAAAAATTATATTGAAGCAATGGATTTTGACGCCCTCGGTGAATTCTGCAGCAGCTTCATTGACAAACTTTTCACTTGAATAAGAGCTTCTCCCGTGCTATAATCATTAAAAAAGCACGGGAGTGATTTTATGCTTAAGTTTATCTGTTATCCTAAATGCACCACCTGTCAGAAGGCACAGAAGTATCTTGAACAAAAGGGTGTTGAATATGAGCTTCGTAACATAAAGGAGGAAAACCCTTCCTTTGAGGAGCTTCAACAGTGGTACCGTGACAGCGGTCTGCCTCTTAAGAAATTTTTTAACACAAGCGGACTTTTATATAAATCAATGGAGCTTAAGGATAAGCTTCCTTCAATGAGTGAGCGTGAGCAGCTTGAGCTGCTTGCTACTGACGGTATGCTTGTAAAGAGACCTCTTTTAATCGGTGAGAATTTTGTGCTTACAGGCTTTCGTGAAAAGGAGTGGGCTGAAAAGCTCGGTGAATAAAAATGAAGAGGATAAAAATTACGGTTATGCGTAAGGCGCGTTACGACGATCTTATTGAAAAATATGAGAATCCCATCGAGCACGCCTGTGACCTTGAAGAGGGTGCGGTCTTTTTTGCTGACGGATGGCAGAAGCCTGAGGGCTTCTGTGACAGCGCGTGGGAGACGCTTTCCCCCTTTGTTATGGCGCTTTCACACGGTGCAGAGGACTTCTATGACGGTTGGATGAAAAATAAAAAATCCGCCATGCTTTCCTGCAATGACGGATTCCGACCTGTAAGCTTTTATGTTGAGGTTGTGGAGTAAGAAAAACAACGAGGTCTTTAGCGTGGGTGTCCAAAGGACACTCACGCAGTTTTATTCGCCTTACGGCGAGTTTTATTGCTTCGCAGTTGTATTTGTCTTGCGACAAGTGGTATTGCCTTTGGCAGTTTAAGGGCGAATAAAATAAAACTGAAGCCAAAGGCTTCAATATCACTATTGCCGTAAGGCAATAATATCACTCTGCCGTAAGGTAGAATATCACTTAACTGCCCGAAGAATAAATGCACACTTACTCACCACCAAAGGTGAAAGTGCTAAAAATGAGAGGTAATACGGATGTTCAGTCCGCATTACCTCTTTTTTATGTCCTTAGTAAACCAACTCTTTTCGGGCTTCGTTGTTTTTTGTGTATACAGCTCAATTTAGCAACAAACTATTTTTGATTTATCAATTAAAGAACTGTTCTTTATTATAACTTATCTCCTTTTAATAATCGGGTGCGGGTGTCCCGCCAACAATTATTCATTATTAATTATTCATCAGCGAAGCGGCTTCATTATTCATTAAGAAAAGTCGCACAATGCTAATGAATAATGAAAAATGAATTTTGAATAATGAATAATACAAAAAAGAAAAGCCACACTATCGTGCGACTTTTCTTTTTTGGCGGAGACGGTGGGATTCGAACCCACGAGCCCGTTAAGGCTAACGCATTTCGAGTGCGCCCCGTTATGACCACTTCGATACGTCTCCCTATTCATTTTTTCGTAAGTGTAATTTTATCAAAAGTCGCCCTGTTTGTCAAGAAAAATCCGTGTAAAGGTTTGACATATCTCTCATTTTGTATTATTATATAATGTAATCTGTAATAATATAATTACATTTTAATATAAATATGAAAGGCGTGTTTTAAAATGAGTTCATGTTCAGGCAATTGCTCCTCCTGCTCCTCGAAGGATGGCTGCAGCGAGAAGAAGGATATGCACCTTAAACAGAATGAATACAGCAATATCAAAAAAATCTATGCTATAGTAAGCGGTAAGGGTGGCGTTGGTAAATCAAGCGTTACCGCAATGCTTGCAACTGCAATGCAGTCAATGGGCAAGCAGGTTGCAGTGCTTGATGCTGACGTTACAGGTCCTTCAATTCCCAAGATGTTCGGCATCAAGGGCAGAGCTGAGGCAGATGCTTCAGGTCTTCTTCCCAAGGAGTCAGGCAGCGGCATCCGTGTGATGAGCGTTAACCTTCTTCTTCCCGATGAGGCTTCACCCGTGGTTTGGAGAGGTCCTGTTATAAGCGGCGTTATTCAGCAGTTCTTCACCGATGTTGCATGGGGAGACGTTGACTATATGTTTGTTGATATGCCTCCCGGAACAGGTGACGTTCCTCTTACTGTTTTTCAGCAGCTTAAGGTTGACGGCATTATCGTTGTTGCAACACCTCAGGACCTTGTAGGTCTTATTGTTAAAAAGGCTATCAATATGGCAAATATGATGAACATTCCTATTGTAGGTCTTGTTGAAAATATGAGCTATTTTGAATGTCCCGACTGCGGTAAAAAGCACAGCATCTTCGGCGAAAGCAGAATAGATGAAATTGCAGCCGAATACAACCTTCCCGTGCTTGCAAAGCTTCCTATTGATACAAGAACTCCCGCACTTGCAGATAAGGGTGCAATCGAGCTTTGCGATACCGATGCATTTATCGAAATTGCAAAAAAGCTTTAAACTTAATATAAAGGTCAGGTCATATACTTGATAAAGCAGTCAGTTAACACAAGTTTAACAGCTTATACTTGATTTTAAACAAGTATTTATAGTAATATCATAAAGGATATTAAAGAATGTAGGTAAGGAGGATTTCCTCAATGAAAGAAATCATCAAAAAAATAGTGATTGCCGTTGTTGTTGCAGCAATAGCAATCGGCGTTGCAGTGAAATTTATAAAGGGTGACGAGCCCACTGTTGATGCCACAACCACCTCTGCAGCAGCTGTCGACGGTAACGGCTCCGGGAACGAATCTTCCGAAGGCTCCAAGAATGATGTGAGCAACAATGACAGCAAGGATCAGAACAGCAATTCAGACGCAAGCACAAACAACGGTGCAAATAGCGGCGATAATGCTCAGCAGAACGATTCAACACAGGACAATTCAAACGAACAGAACACACAGAACGGTCAGTCTGTCACACAGGGTACTACTGTTCAGGCTCCGGTAACCGACGGTAACGGCAACACTGTTGAGTCTGCTACTCAGGGTAATCAGAACACACAGAGCAACAGCGGTGATGTTCAGCAGAGCACAAATGCACCTGCTAATAATCAGCAGGGAGCACAGCAGATTCCTCAGACTAATGCACAGCAGTACGCTAATAAAATTGATGTATATCAGGACATTTTCTCAAGCGGCAGATTCGTTATGAAAATCAACGACCCTGACCTCGGTCCTGTTACAATGGGTATGAGCGGCAACAAGATGTTCATTGACGCTTCAATGGAGGGTGTTACCCTTAAGATGCTTTATGACGGCGACCAGCCCGACAAGGACAACCCCGATATGGGTACATGGTATGTTGTTATAGACCAGATTAAAAAGTATTCTCCCATGCCTGCAGATATGATCGGTGATATGAATGTTGAGGAACTCACCAAGGACTTTTCCAAGGAGTCAAACAACGTATACACAAAGAGCACCGAAACAATCGGCGGTGAAACCTATGACTGCGAAAGCAGTGTTGATGAAAACGGCAACACAACAAAGTATTACTTCAAGGGCGATGTGCTTGTAAGAAGTGATTCTATCAGCCCCTCAGGTGAAATTTCTACAACCGAATTCCAGGAAATCAGCGGCAATGTTGATGAAAGCCTTTTCAGAATTCCTGATGGCTATGCAAAGTTTGATATTTCATGGCTTCTCGGTATGATCGGCTAAAGCAGTTAAAGCGTTATGCAACTCGCATAACGCTTTTTTTCTGTTTATAAGCCCAAAATACTCCGAACAAGTGAAAAAAGCTGTGCAGAATAGCTGCACAGCTTTAATTTGCTGTAATACCGTAACGGGCAGGGGAATATATACCTTTACAAGCTCCAAAAGAAACTGAGTCTTAATTATGCTTGGAGGTATAAAGTCCGACGTTTGCCGTTATCACTCTTGAAAGCACTGCCGCCAAGGCGAAATATCCCATACCGCCTGCGCCGAAAAATTCAAAGCCCAATAAAAACGCCGCAACGGTGCATTTGGTAGCGCCGCAAAACAAGGATACCATACCGACCGCAGCTGCAAAGCCGGGGTTTATTCCTGCCAGACTGCCTATAGTAGCACCTAAGGTAGCGCCGACAAAAAGCGCGGGAACAATTTCACCGCCCTTGAAGCCGGAGGCATTTGTTATAGCGGTAAAAATTATTTTAAAAGCAAAAGCGCTGTAAGCTACACTGCCTGTTTTTATAACATGTTCGATAATATGCATACCGCCGCCGTTATAATCAGTATTGCCGACTGCGAGGGTTAGTGCTATAACCGTAATTCCGCCGACAACTATGCGGATATACGGGTTTTTGAAAAGCTTTTTGAATAGGTCACTTGATATATGAAGCACCATACAAAACAGCACACAGGCAACCGCACAAGCCAGAATCACTGCTGCTGTTTTGAAAAAGGAGGTTGAGGTAAGCTTTGGAATTTCCGATAACGTAAACCTTTCGGGATGAACTCCGAGAAGCTTTGCCGTGAAAAAAGCACCGCAGCTTGAAACAGCAAGCGGTAAAGCCGCCTTAAAATAAAATTTACGGTTTATGTGAATGATTTCGAGACCGAAAGCTAAAGCGGTAAGGGGCACGGTGAACACAGAAGAAAACATAGCTGTCATACCGCAAAGCAAAAGTATTTTGTGATTATCCTTACGAAGCTTTAAATGATGCGCAAGTGGTGAAGAAACAGCACTGCCGATTTGTAAGGCTGCTCCCTCCTTGCCGGCCGAACCACCGACAAGCTGGGTTATAAAGGTGCCGATAAAGATAGCCAAGGAAAGCAAAACGGGGGTTTCACTGTCATTTTTAACGTCTGAAAGAACCGTGTGAATATTTTTTTTATCAACCTTTAACACCTTGAAAATCATAACTGTCAGGATGCCGCCGAAGGGAAGCGTATAAACAAGCCAGCCGTGGCTTGCAAAGGTGTTATTTGCAAGCTTGAGGGCGTGTGAAAACAAAGCACCCACACCGCCGCAAAAAACAGCAGTGATAACGGCGCCGAAAATCAAAAGCATATATTCCTTCTTTTCGTTTACCTTTGTCATTTATAATTCCTC
>JBGVGP010000124.1:0-5480 GCA_045121735.1 Acutalibacteraceae bacterium | reverse complement strand
TGTCAACATCATAAGCCTATTTATATTTAAACTTTTAAGGCTCAAAAATTCAAAATATTGGTCTTTTATTCTTGACTGCAAGAAAAGAATAATGTATTATAATATATAAAGTTAATTTAGAAATTTTCATATTTCTTATATAGATTTATTTATACCCTCAATTGAACAGGAAAGGATCAGGCTAACTATGGAAAATGTTTTTTCAGGTGAAATTCTCAATATCACACCCTTTAAAAAGGGTTTTGTTTTTGCTACAAAGGACACTGCACCCGACGGCAGATTAAAGGCAAACTTTTACGGCTACGATGCAGTTAACGATAAATTCACCCACATCAAAAAGAGCGTATACCTCAAGGTAAAATTCGGCTATGAATACGAGGAAATTGCAGAGCAGCTCGGAGACTATGTTTCATGCGATGTAGGCGTGCTCAACGACAACCGTATTATGGCTATTTTCCCCGGCGGCGAATACAACATTTTCAACACCGACGGCTCTCTCAACGTTTCATCACAGCTGACCTACCACGGACTTCCCGTTTGTGATATTGCTGTTGACGGCGCTTACATCTGGTGTGCGGTACCCGGTGAAAATGCAATTATCAAGTACTCCCCCCGCGAAGGCAGAATTCTTCTTCGTGTAGGCGGCGGTGATGCGACTGCATTTGAGGGTCCCTGCGCAGTTTCACTGCACAACGGTATGCTTTACATCTGCAACCAGTCATCAAAGAAAATCCGCACCCTTAACATTCAGACAAACTCCGTAAGAGACTACAGAGTTTTCAACGAAAAGGTGTACAAGTACATCAACGTTATGGGCAGAGAATTTGTATGGCTCAAGTCAGGTCTTTATATTCTTGATTAAAAGCAGCAAGCAGACATCAGTCACGCACGAAGAAATTTGTGCGTGACTTTTTTTATATGTCAAAGAGGTGTACTCCCTCAGTATTTTTTCTTGGCAAAAAGACAGCTCCCTCTAGGAGGGAGCCTTTATTTTGTCTTTATTGTTTACTTAACCTTAACATTCTTAACTGATGACCATGCACCGTAAATCTTTGTGCTGTCAACTGTCTTATATGCTCTGACCTTGAAGTAGTACTTCTTGCCCTTGGTGAGCTTCTTGATTGTTGTCTTCTTGCTTGAGCTTCCGCTTACAGTTGCAGTCTTTGCACTCTTGAATTTGCTTGAGGTTGAGTACATTACCTGATAGCCTGATGCACCTGTAGTTGTTTTCCATGCTACAGTTGCACTCTTTGAGCCTGCTGTTACCTTGGAAAGGGTTACTGCCTTGGGAACGATTGTAAAGGTAAGCTTTTTGGTGCCGCTGTACTTACCCTTGAAGGTAACTGTTACGGTGTACTTACCTGTCGACTTTCTTCCGCTTGCATACTTAACTGTATAATCAGTATCCTTCTTAAGCTTATTACCCTTGCTGTCCTTAACGGTTACGGAAGGTGTTTTTTTCTTGCCGTTATAGGTAGCGCTTGTATATTCAAGCTTGATTGTTTTGGGGTAGTAAACAGTAGTTGTTTTGGAATATCCGCAGACTGTACACTTATTTACAACTTTACCGTTTTTGGAAAGTGTTGCTTTTGTGGTAGTTGCTTTATAGGAATGAGTTATGCTTCTTTTTGCTTTACATACATTACATGTGGTATCACAGTTATTTGAGTATGTATGCTTAATTGTACGCTTTGCGGAACACACATTACAGGTTGTGTCACAGTTGTTTGAGTATGTATGCTTAATTGTACGCTTTGCAGAACAGTTATTACAGGTTGTGTCACAGTTGTTTGAATACTTGTGAGCAAGCTTAGCAATAGTTTTCTGCGGAACAGTCATAACACTGCATACTGTACACTTCTTGCCATCTGTAAGACCTGTAGCCTTACAGGTAGCAGCCTTACCCTTCACTGTAATTTCAGTATGGATGTGAGGCTGTGTGTTTACACTGAAATAATCTGAAACTGTTTCCCAGCCTTCTACATTCATCCACTGATAGATATCACCTGCGTAATAAATAGCAAGACCGCTACAACCATAAAAGGTATCACCTATACTTTTAAGCGAAGCAGGAAGATGTATTTCTTTAAGTGCCATACATCCGTCAAACACACCGTCACCGATATATTCTATTTTATCACCTAAAACAAACATCTCCACAGACGAGCAGTTTTTGAAAGCGTCTTTATCTATAGTTGTTACACTATCAGGAATTGTTATGCTTGTAAGGCTTGAACATCCATAGAATGCATACGAACCTATACACTCTACACTATTAGCAATAATAAGACTTTCAATATATGCGAACCCACAAAATGTGTATTTACCGATATTAACTACTCCATCACGTATGACCACCTTTTTTATTTGGTCTTTATACTTCGCATAGCTCGGCAAATTACTTTCAAAATCATAACTATACATTTCTCCGGAACCGTGCTCAGTACGCTCAATAACAAGTGTTTCTGAGCTTTCATAAAAAAGCCATTGCACACCGCTACCGCATTTTCCTCCCGCAGTAAACGATCTGGCACTCGCCGAAAAAGTAAAGCACACCACAGCTGTTATAACAACAGCTATAAACAAAAGAAGCTTTTTGACGTTTTTCTTCATAATTACATCTCCCTTGAAATTAATATAAAATAATTATAGCACTCCAAGTTTCTTTTTACAACAATTAAACCGCACAATAAAGACTGTGCGGTTTTGGTTATTTTATCATGCCCTCGGCGGGCAGCCGTAGCTTTTCTTGTAAGAAAAGCTACCAAAAGAACTTTACATTATTCTGACTGCTGTTTAGTTCTGATTTTCCTGCTGCGCTGCTACAGCTGCAGCCTCATCCTCGGTCATTACGGAAACGAAGGCCTTGTATTCACCGTAAACCCAACAATTTTTAAGCTCACTGTTGTCTACTGTGATATTTGCATCAAGCATACGTCCGTTTGATCTGCTTACATTAAGCTCAGAAACATTTATCTCAACACGTATATCGTCGGGCTTAAGCTTTTTGATGTACTTGCTCGGGCCGATAACAGTGATTTCACCGGGGCCCTCGCCCTCTTCAATGCTGTAAACCATACCCTCCTGCTTGTTAAGGAAAAGCACGTTTGCAGCAGAATAGGTTACGCTTGTCTTATCGTAATCGTATAAATCAACGTCAACCTCAAACTCAGTTATCTCCGCATCTGTAATCTTGGCCGGGCTCTTTTCGGGGTCAATTTCAAGTATAAAGCTGTTGACTTCATTGTCAAGCTTTTTGAAGTCAATTGTACCTGCAGAAAATTCGGTGAACTTTTCTTCATCCTTGGGGTTGTAGATAATCTCAACCTTATTGGGATATACACTGTATTCAGGAGTCTTCATGCCCTCAGGCTGATTTATAAATTTGACAGTTACGGGAACAGTTTTTGTTGCATAAACAGGAAGGGTTACCGTTGCGGGATTCTTCTCGTCATCAATGCCGCTGTAGGAAAGGAACTTGCTGTCGCTTTCACGGCTTACGGGATTAGAAATCTTTGCCGGAAGCTCAATTGAAGAGGCAAGAGGAAGCTTTTCCTTTTCGATAACCGCATCGAAATACACATTCTTAAGCTCGCTTAAAATAGTTGCAGGACCTGTAACGTCGATAGTGTTCATTGAAGGCACTGCCTGACCGAGAGTAAAGCCTTCCTTTACGGCTTCGGTAAGGTCATTTTCTATTCTTGCAATAACGTTAAAGGTATCTGTTACCTTTCTGTCGTAATAAACTGTTATCTCCGACGGAGTAAGCTTTGTTATTTCAAAATCACTTGAAGCAGTATCAGCGGCCTTTGCAGAAAGAGTAATAACCTTATAGCCTGCCGAATCCACAAAGCTGTTGGTTGCTTCAACTATAATATCATCCTTTGTGAGCGCCTGTGCATTGATATTGTATGCCTTGCCCTTGACCTCAACGTCAACAAGCAGCTCTTCAGCGTCAACGAAGGCAGCAAAGTCAAGATTTTCAGAGGTTTCGCTCAGGTTGACCTTTACATCGCTTACCGTTCTTGAGGTATCTGCGCTGTAATTGATTTTTACCGTTGCCCATATTGCAACAGACATGACTGCACAGAAAACCGCAAGAAACTTATTGTTATAGAAAAGGCTGTCGATAAAGCTTTTATTCGAATTTTTATTTTTCATTATTTTTTCCTCCTCGGACGTCTGAACGCCTTCGGCTTATCTGCATCGTCAGACACAAGGTAAGATGTGATGAACTCTGTAAGCTCACCCAGCTTGATGTCTCTTTCAAGCATGCCGTTGTGAGCAACGGAAATAAGTCCTGATTCCTCAGAAACGATTATTACAAGAGCGTCACTCATTTCGCTAAGACCTAAGGCCGCTCTGTGTCTTGTGCCAAGCTCAAAGCTCATTGCACTTTGTGAAAGCGGAAGAATACAGCCTGCTGAATGTACTCTGTTGTCTCTTATCACCACGGCACCGTCATGCAGAGGAGCCTTGGGGAAGAAGATATTTTCAAGCATAGGTGTTGTAACCGCCGCATCAAGATCGGTACCTGTTGAAATAATTTCACCAAGAGGTGTTCTGCCCTCGAGCACCATAAGTGCGCCGATTTTCTTTTCGCCCATATTTACTGCTGCCTTTGCTATATTTGAAGCACAGGCTCTTTTTTCATCATTCTGATAATCTGATGAGCGTGAGGAAAAGAAGCTGACAATTTTAAAGTTGCCTCTACCGAAGGATTCAATTGCATTTCTGAATTCCGGCTGAAAAAGAAGAATTATAACAAGAACAATATCTCTGAAGAGATTATTGAAAATAAATGTACTTGCCGACATATCAAAGGTAGAAACCAGCAGATAAATTACACCTACAAATACAATACCCTTGATAAGGTTGAAGGCTCTTGTCTGTCTTAAAAGCTTGATGCAATAATAAAGGAGAAAGGCAACAAATGCAATATCTGCTATATCGTACCACTGAACCGATAAAATCAGCTTCAGAATACCGTCAAAAAAATCTCTAAAAAAATCTGCCATAGTTCCGTTTACATCCTTTCTCTTTAAATTTTACTCTTAATCATCTTATTTTAACACAAATTTTTGTCCATTGCAATTTTATTGAGATAAAATACAAAATTTTTTACATCTTTTTTTGAGGTAAATATTCCCGGACTGACTCTTACACAGCCTTTTTCACTTGTTTTGTAGGTTTTATGGGCAAGGTATGAGCAATGATAGCCTGCCCTTAGGGCAAAGCCCCTTTTGTCCAGAAGTGAGGCAACAGACTCACTGTGAAGATCACCGAGGTTAAAAGAAACGAGGTTTGTCGCTTTATCACCCTGCATTTCCTTATAGACGGTCACACCCTTTATTACGGATAAATCCTGTGAAAGCATTTTCACAAGCTCACCTTCGTGTGAAAGCACTGCTCTTTCACCACCGATTTTTTCAAGGTGCATTATTCCCTCGTAAAGACCTGCTATACCGGGAAGATTAAGC
>JBGVGP010000123.1:0-2888 GCA_045121735.1 Acutalibacteraceae bacterium | reverse complement strand
CAAGTGCAAGCTTAACCTTTTTTATATCCATGAAGAAATACTGGAAAACAAGATTGTTGAGTGACATTGTTGAATTGAAAAGAGCCACGCAAGCAAGAGTTGCAATTGTAAGACCAACCATCGCGCGATTACTGAAGAAAGTTTTAAGTGAAGAGAAGATTGCAGCTGCACCCATTGAAGAATCATTATCATTGCGCTCAACACGTTCTTTTACAAGCTTTGTTGTAGCCCAAAGAACAACAAAAGCAATTACAGCAAAAATTGCAGAAATAGGAAGCAACTTATCACCAATAAGTTCAAGCTTATTGTTACCGGTTGAAGGATCTATAACTGTTGTTCCGGTTACAGGATCAATGTAATCTCTGTATACAATATCAGGAAGAACCATCATAATAATAACTGCAGGAAGTGCTGCACCGATTGAACGGAAGGTTGAAAGAGACTGTCTCTCATTTGGCTTATCGGTGATTACACTATGAAGTGATCCGTACGGTACATTAACCATTGTATAAGCAATTGACCACAGACAGTAAGAACCGAGACACCATAAAATCTGACCTACTGTACTGAAATTCTTTACAGGTGCAAAAACAGCAACAGTGAGTATAGTCATAACAAGTCCACCGGCAAGAATCCATGGCATGTATTTACTCTTTCGGCTAAGTCTCTTTGTGTCGACGAGGTTACCGATAACGATGTCGTTTACGGCATCAAACAGCTTAGAAACTATTATAATCCACCAGTAGTACTTATTATCAAGTCCAATATATTGAACATAGAAAAGCTGCATATAAGTGGAAATAAGCTGGAATGTAAAGCCGCATCCCATATCACCCATTGCATAGCCGAGCTTATCCATCCAGCCAAAGGGTCTTACAGCACCCTGAGGTGCCTGTGATTTTGTGCTCATAGTTGATTCTCCTTAATTTAATTTATTTCCGCAACAGGAGTTACTCCCCTGTTATGCTTTACGTTATCTCTGAACTCGGCCTGAGCCGTCACCGCCTGCAAGCTTTTCAACCTCTGAAACGCCTACACGGTTGTAGTCACCCTCAATTGAATGCTTGAGTGCAGAAGCTGCAACAGCAAATTCAATAGCATCCTGTGTGCTCTTACCTGAAAGAAGAGCATAAATAAGTCCGCCGCCGAAGCTGTCACCGCCGCCTACACGGTCAACGATGTTAAGGTGATATTCCTTTGAGAAGCAATAATTCTCGCCGTCATAGAGCATACCTGCCCAGTCGTTTACTGAGGCAGAAATTGATGAACGAAGAGTAATTGCAACCTTTTCAAAGCCGAAGGTATCAATAAGCTGCTTTGCAACTGACTTGTAGCCTTCCTTGTCAAGCTTACCGCCGTAAATATCGGTATTTTCAGCCTCTATGCCGAAAACATCCTTTGCATCTTCTTCGTTTGAGATACAAACGTCTACATACTTGCAAAGCTCGCTCATAGCCTCACGAGCCTCTGCTCTTGTCCAGAGCTTGCCTCTGTAGTTAAGGTCACAGGAGATTTTTACGCCCTTTGCCTTTGCAGCCTTACAAGCGTCAAGACAGATGTTTACAAGGTCACCGCCGATAGCGGGAGTGATACCTGTAAAGTGGAACCAATCTGCACCGTCGAAAATCTTATCCCAATCAAAATCCTCTCTTTTTGCAAGCTGAATTGCTGAATAAGCTCTGTCATAAATGCAAACGGAGCCACGCTGTGATGCGCCCTTTTCAAGGTAATAAATACCGACTCTCTCGCCACCTCTTACGATGTCCTTTGTGTCAACACCGAGAGCACGAAGTGAATTGATTGCTGACTGTCCGATTGCATGTGAAGGAAGCTTTGTTACATAAGAAGCGTCCATACCGTAGTTAGCAAGAGAAACAGCAACATTTGCCTCACCGCCGCCGAAGGTAGCCTGCATTCTGTCATTCTGAAAAAATCTGTAATAGCCCTCGGGAGCAAGACGGAGCATAATCTCACCGAAGCATACAATTCTTTTACTCATAGTTTATTCTCCTTTTTATTATTTAGTCTCTATGCAGATTTCGAAGCCTGCAACTGTATCCTTAAGACCGAAACAGGAAACCTTACCCTTTTTATCGTACCAGATATCAGGATCAATTTCAGCGCCCATTCTCTTAAGGTAGCTCATTGCTCTGTCACCGTTAAGGGTTGAAATAACGATACAGCCCTTTGCATCACTTTCCTCCTTGCCGAAGCAAAGTGAGCCGGCCTGAACACCGCATTCGGTATCAGCAACGTCAAAGCCGAAAAGAGACGCAACGAATTTTGCATTCTTTTCTGCGTTTGCACTGTCACCGTAAATGCAGATTTTTTCTAATCTGAAGCCGAGCATTGTCTTAACAGCTTCCTTGCACTTACGGGTAATATCATCCCATTTACCCTCGTTGATATCTGCACTTGTAGCTATCCAGGTACCGCCACAGCAGAGAATACGGTCAAATGAAAGATAATCATTAAGGTTTTTAGTGTTTACACCGCCTGTAGGCATCCACTTTGCAGCCTGATAAGGACCTGCAAGAGCCTTAAGCTTATTAACTCCGCCGTTTGCTTCTGCGGGGAAGAACTTGATGTTTGTAAGACCCATGCTCATTGCCTGCTCCATTTCACCGGGAGTAGCAGCACCGGGCATCATAGGTATACCTGTTGACTTAATATAAGCAATCATTTCAGGGTTAAAGCCGGGAGTAACAACAAATTTTGCACCTGCTGCAATTGCTCTGTCACACTGCTCCTTTGTAAGAACAGTACCTGCACCGATAAGAACATCGGGACATTCAGCAGCAATTCTTCTGATTGATTCTTCAGCAGCTGCAGTTCTGAAGGTGATTTCAGCAGCAGGAAGACCGCCGTCACGAAGAGCCTTTGCAAGA
>JBGVGP010000122.1:0-11739 GCA_045121735.1 Acutalibacteraceae bacterium | reverse complement strand
CATAGGCAACAGAAACAAGCGTGGAGAGAAAATCTCACCGCGCTCATATTCTGTTGGGTCACTATGTAACAGCTTTTAAATAAAGCTAAATATAAATCGATGTGTGTGGCTGTTTGAGCAAAGCATAATTAAAGTAGTTGTGGTTTCGCCAAGCTCAACAAAAACATCGTGACGGTGGTATGATATATTATTTTGAAAATTTTGACAACGGGAAATTTGTCGAATGGTTTAAAAAAATTTTTCACGGTCAATAATATTTAGTTTAGGCTTTTGAAAAAAATATTTTTCTCCCCATATATACCACGACATAAGCAGGGGTGAAATGTTCCAAGATTTTGAAAAAAGTTGAAAAAATTTTGTATGAAGAGAAAAGTGACGCAGTGTTCATATAACCAAAATTTGATTTTATTGCTTCGCAACCTGCCGCATAACATTGGCGTGTTTGAATTTCTTTCTGAGTATTATTGAATTATTACATCCTTCCTTGAAGAAGTATTTTGATAACCTTAAAGGTTATACAGTGAGGGTATCACCCTCATAATCACAAAAGAGCACAGAATGTTTTTGTTGTCCAGAGCAGAAGCAAAGCGACTCTTGATAATGGAAACAGGCCGTGCCACAAAACAAGGATCACCATAAGAACGGAACTTAATACTAAATAGTAACCCCCGGCTAAGTGCTGGGGGTTGTCTTTAACAAAACAACCGCCAAGGAAATTGCTGCCCTTGACGGTTGTTCTTTTAATATATCTCAACTCAACAAAAGATATATTACGAAAGTAAAATTCTGTCATTATTAAGCTCCTCACCTGCAGAAACCTTAAACTTTTCAAGGAGATCTGCAACGGTGAGCTTTTTCTTTTCTTCACCTGAAACATCGAAAATAATTTTACCGTTGTTCATCATAATAAGTCGGTTGCCGACTCTGATAGCATCAGCCATATTATGCGTAATCATTATTGTAGTAAGGTTGTTTTTTTGAACAATCTCTTCAGTGATGTCAAGCACCTTTTTCGCTGTTTTGGGGTCAAGAGCCGCTGTATGCTCGTCGAGAAGAAGCACCTTCGGCTTTTTTAGAGTAGCCATAAGAAGTGTAAGTGCCTGACGCTGTCCGCCTGAAAGAAGACCCACCTTTGCCGTAAGTCTTTCCTCAAGACCGAGGTCAAGAATTTTAAGAAGCTCCTTGTACTCTTTTCGCTCCTTTGCAGTAATACCTACGCGTAGGAGCCTTGTTTTACCTCTTCTTGCGGCAAGAGCAAGGTTTTCTTCAATCTGCATATCTGCAGCAGTACCAGTCATAGGGTCCTGAAAAACTCTGCCGAGATACTTTGCGCGCTTGTATTCGGGAAGTCTTGTAACATCAACGCCATCAATAACAATGCTGCCACAGTCAACGGGATATACACCTGCTACCATATTAAGCATTGTTGACTTACCTGCGCCATTACCGCCGATAACAGTTACAAAATCGCCTTCATCAAGGTGAAGATTGATTCCGTTAAGAGCCTTCTTTTCATTTATGGTTCCGGGGTTGAAGGTTTTTTCAACATTTTTTATGTCAAGCATTTACTTTACCCCCTTTGTTTTTTACCATATGCTTTGCTTTATACTGTCTTTTCCAATAGGGAATTGCAAGGAAAATTGCAACAATAACAGCTGAAAGAAGCTTAAGAAGATTTGCGTCAAGTCCAAGGGTAATAACAGTCTGAACAACGATATAATAAATAATTGAACCGAGAACAACTGAAAGAAGTCTCAAAGCAAAATTCTTGAATATCTTGCCGAAAATTGCTTCACCGATAATTACGGCGGCAAGGCCGATAACGATTGCACCCTGACCCTGCTTAACGTCTGCAAAGCCCTGATACTGTGAAAGAAAAGCGCCCGAAAAAGCCACAAGTCCGTTTGAAAGCATAATGCCTATAACCTTGTTAAAGCTTGTGTTGATGCCTTGAGCACGGCTCATATTGAGATTTGCACCCGTTGCACGAAGTCCACAGCCCATTTCCGTACCGAAGAACCAATAAAGTATTCCAATAAGCAGAATAACAACCAAACCTACAGTAACAAGAGGATTATGGAAAGCAAGCTCCTTGACCCAACGAAGTGAAACAAGAAGCTCTGTCTGATTAACATTAACAGACTGATTGGCTTTACCCATAATCTTAAGGTTAATTGAGTAAAGTGATAACTGTGTAAGAATACCGGCAAGAATCGGAGGGATACCCATAAGAGTGTGCAGAAGGCCAGTTATAGCACCTGTGATAAGACCTGCAATAAAAGCAATAAACATTGCCAGCCATAAACTGCAACCGTTAAGTATAAGCATAACAGCCACGACGCCGCCCGTTGCAAAGGAGCCGTCAACGGTGAGGTCAGCAATATCAAGTATACGGTATGTAACATAAACGCCAATTGCCATAATACCCCATATAAGCCCCTGTGAAACAGAACCGGGCAAAGCGTTTAAAAGTTGTTCTAAAATTTCCATTGAAATTCACCTTAAATAACAGTTTTTAATAACAGGTCAAGGGAGAACCTGAAATTCTCCCTTGAACAAGAAGTTTTACAAAGTATTATTCAGCTTCGATAGCTATATAGCCTTCAAGCGGAGTAATGCCGAGAGCTTCACAGTTTTGCTTGTTGTATTTAGGTGTCTGAGTTTCAGCATAGCCGATTGCCATTGTGGAAACATCAGCTTCACCCTTGAGAATCTGCACAGCCATCTTACCGGTTGTGTAGCCAAGGTCATAGTAGCTGATTGAAAGAGTTGCGATACCACAGCCTGAGCAGATGCCTTCTTCACCGGCGATTACGGGGATCTTCTTGGGCTCGCAGATATTGTCGATGATACCTGTGTTTTCTGCAACTGTGTTATCAGTGGGAACATAGATAACATCGCAGTTGTCAGCAGCTGTTGTACAAACCTGTGCAAGATCGTTTGAGTCTGAGAAGGGATAGAGAGTAGCTGTAAGACCTGCCTTTTCAAGCTCAGCCTTAACAACATCTACCTGATACTGACTGTTTGCTTCCTTTGAACAGTAGAGAAGACCTACTGTCTTTGCATCGGGACACCATTCTGTAATCATTGCAGCCTGCTTATCAAGAGGAGCAAGGTCTGATGTACCTGAAATGTTACCGCCTACAGTACCGGTGAAATCTTTAAGGTAGAGGGCAACACCGTATTCTGTAACTGATGTGCCGAGGATGGGAATATCTGCTGTTGCAGCAGCTGCTGACTGAAGAGCAGGAGTTGCGTTAGCAAGGATAAGGTCAACGTTGTTTGAAACGAACTGGTTTGCGATTGTTGAGCAGGTCTGAGGATCACCCTGACCGTTCTGAATGTCAAAATCAACGTTCTCTTCGCCAAGTTCATCGATAACGGCCTGCTTGAAGCCTTCTGTTGCTGCGTCAAGAGCAACATGTTCCATAAGCTGAATAACACCGATCTTATATTTTTCGGTTGTTGTGCCGTTATTTCCACCGCAGGCTGCGAGTGTGCCGCAGATGAGTACAAGTGCGAGCACGATAGTGATTGCTTTTACTGATGTTTTTTTCATGATAAAATCATCTCCGTTGTTTTAATGATTTAAAGTCGCATCGCTTTAAAGTTTTTATGCGCTAAAGCGATAATTGCATTATAGTCCTCTGTTTTTCGTTTGTCAATAGTTTTTTTTGAAAAAATTTCAAATTTTTTCATATTCCCTTTTTCGTTGAAACGGGTGTACCTTTCTGAAACGACGACAACCGCCAAAGGATGTATCCTCCGACGGCTGCCGCTTTTAATATATCTCAACTCAACAAAAGATATATTACATAATTAAAACAGTTCTTCAACAGAAAAAACATCGTAGAGTTTTTCCAATCGGTTCATAAGAAGAATTTTCTTGTTTTCGTCACAGTTGAAGCCGAATTCCATTCTTGCTTCTTCTCCGCAATCAGCACCTGCAAGGGTCAGCGAGCAGATATTTATCTGAAGCCTTGAGAACATTGCAGTTATTCGGTTAAGCACTCCGACTCCGTTATGTACTGTCACTTTTATATTGTATCTGTCCATAAGCTTAAATCAGTTCTTTTTGAGGTTGTTTACGATGATTTCTCCGCACTCTTTGCAGCCTACCCTTGTCATCCCTTCACTCATAATATCAGATGTTCGATAGCCCGCGTCAAGATAAGCGGAAACGGCGTTTTCAATAGCATCAGCTTCTTCTGCCATATCAAAGCTAAAGCGAAGCATCATTGCTGCAGAGAGAATTGTTCCGATGGGGTTTGCGATGTCCTTGCCTGCAATGTCAGGCGCAGAGCCGTGAATAGGCTCATAAAGTCCGCAGGAAGAAGCACCGAGACTTGACGAGGGAATCATACCGATTGAGCCGGTAATCATTGACGCTTCATCAGAAAGAATGTCACCGAACATATTCTCCGTTACAATAACATCAAACTGAGAGGGATTTTTCACAATCTGCATTGCGCAGTTGTCAACAAGCATATCTGAAAGCTCAACATCGGTATATTCTTCGGCTAGCTTATGCATTACCTTTTTCCAAAGACGGCTGGAGTCAAGAACGTTGCTTTTTTCAACGGAGCAGAGCTTTTTGTTTCTCTTTTGTGCCGTTTCAAATCCGATTCTGCCGATACGCTCAATTTCTGCTTCACTGTATTTGAGAATATCTATAGCAGTGTCTCCTTCGGTTTTGTGCTCACCGAAATATATGCCGCCGATAAGCTCACGTACAATAATAAAGTCAATACCCTCATCAACAATGCTTTTCTTTAAGGGTGAAGCGTCAGAAAGCTGCTTCCATATCTTTGCCGGACGGTTGTTGGAGTAAACGCCCATACCTGCACGAAGTCTGAGAAGGCCTTTTTCAGGACGCATATAACCGGGCACATCATTCCATTTGTCACCGCCCACTGCACCTAAAAGTACACTGTCGGATTCAACACACTTCTTAAGCTCACCCTCGGGCAGAGGGTCACCGTATTTATCAATGGCACATCCACCCATATCTACATCGATGTAATTGAAGGTATGTCCGTAAAGCTCTGCCACCTTGTCAAGCACCTTAAGTGCCTCACCGACTATTTCGGGGCCTATTCCGTCACCGCGGATAACTGCAATATTTTTAGACATTGTTTTCGCCTTCTTTCAGGGATTTTAAAAGTCCGCCGCATCTGATTATATTCTGAATAAATTCGGGGAAGGGCTGAGCCTTGTAGGTTTTGCCCGTAGTGATATCGGTGATAACGCCCGTATCAAAATCAACCTTAACTTCATCGTCTGCATTTATTTCTTCTGCGGCTTCTTCACATTCAAAAATTGGCAAGCCTATATTTATTGCATTGCGATAGAAAATTCTTGCAAAGCTTTTGGCAATTACACAGCCCGTACCGCAGGTTTTTATAACAAGCGGTGCATGTTCTCTTGAAGAACCGCAACCGAAGTTCCAACCTGCAACCATCACATCACCCGTCTGCACCTTTTTTACAAATTCCGTGTCTATATCCTCCATACAGTGAAGAGCCAATTCCTTTGCATCGGGCGTGTTAAGATAACGGGCAGGGATAATAACATCCGTGTCAACATTATCGGGATATTTGAAAACTTTACCTTGTGTGTTCATAGTTTAAACCTCCTTATACTCTGTGATATAGCCTGTCAACGCACTTGCGGCGGCAGTGTGAGGTGAAGCGAGATAAACCTCGCTGTCCACGTGACCCATTCTGCCTACAAAGTTACGGTTGGTTGTTGCAATACATCTTTCACCTGCGGCAAGAATACCCATATATCCGCCAAGGCAGGGACCGCAGGTCGGAGTAGACACAACTGCACCTGCATCAATAAATGCAGTGTACCATCCACGCTCTACACACTCACGGAGTATCTGCATTGTGCCGGGAATTATGATACAACGGATGCCATCCGCTATTTTTTTGCCTCTGAGAATACTGTAAGCCGCTTCCATGTCCTCCATTCTTCCGTTGGTGCAGGACCCGATAACTACCTGGTCAACCTTTATATGACCCAGTTCATTTGCAGGGTGTGTGTTTTCGGGAAGATGGGGACAAGCTACGGTGGGTACAATTTTACTTAAGTCTATATCTATTGTCTTTTCGTATTCTGCATCCCCGTCAGCCTCGTACACAACGGGCTTTCTTTCACTTCTGCCGTTAAGATATACCATTGTCACATCATCAACAGGGAAAATGCCGTTTTTTGCGCCTGCTTCAATAGCCATGTTGCAGATGCAAAGTCTGTCATCCATTGAAAGTGAGTGAGCGCCTTCACCCGTGAATTCCATGCTCTTATACAGCGCGCCGTCAACACCTATCATTCCGATAATTGTTAGAATGACATCCTTACCGCTGCAATTTTTCGGCAGGGTACCTGTGAGATTAAACTTAATTGCGGACGGAACCTTAAACCACGCCATACCCGTTGCCATACCTGCCGCCATATCAGTTGAGCCTACACCTGTTGAGAATGCACCTAAAGCACCGTAGGTACAAGTGTGGCTGTCTGCACCGATAATACAGTCGCCGGCAGTAACAACCCCCTGCTCGGGAAGAAGGGCGTGCTCGATGCCCATTTTACCTACATCGTAAAAGTGGCTTACACAGTGTGAGCATGCAAAATCCCGGCAGGTTTTACTCTGCTCAGCGGCTTTAATGTCTTTGTTGGGTACAAAGTGGTCAAGCACGATAGCAACTCTGTCCTTATCAAATACCTTTTCAAAGCCTGCTTTTTTAAATTCGTTAACTGCAACGGGAGTTGTAATATCGTTACCGAGAACTATATCAAGCTTTGCGTTTATAAGCTGTCCTGCAGTCACACTGTCAAGACCGGCGTGAGCAGCAAGAATTTTTTGTGTCATTGTCATTCCCATTATTCTGCATCTCCTTTTTTCATATTGCTGAATGCACTCAGAAGTGCCTTTGTGCTTGCTGTGATAACATCCGTATCAGTACCTGCACCCCAGAACATTTTGCCGTTTTCTTTTTCGAGTCCGATATACGAAGCGGCAACACTGTGTGAGCCCTGACCCTGCATACTGTGCTGAGTGAACACCTGCAAGGTGTAATCTTCATTTGTATAAGCCTTAAGTGCGTTATTGATTGCGCTGAGTGAACCGTTGCCCTCTGCTTCAAGCTCGGTTTCTTCACCACCACGCATAAAGGTTATGTTTATCTTTACTGCATCGTTTTCACGCTCAAAGTCGAAATCTGTAACCTCAATACCACTGTCAATATTAAGATAATGCTCTGTGAAAATATCAAGAACCTCGTCGGGCTTGAGCTCCTTATGCTCATGGTCAGAAACACCCTTGCACATATAGCTGAAATGCTCTCTCATTTTAGCAGGCAGATTGTAACCAAAGGTCTGTTCAAGGAGATAACCTATACCGCCCTTGCCTGACTGAGAATTGACACGGATAACATCTGCATCGTAGGTTCTGCCGATATCCTTGGGGTCAATGGGAATATATGGTACGCTCCACTGATGAAGCTTATTTTTTGCCCTGTATTTCATTCCCTTTGCAATAGCATCCTGATGTGAACCCGAAAAAGCGGCAAAGACTAGTGCACCTGCATAAGGTGCTCTTTCATAGACATGCATTCGTGTGCATCTTTCATAGGTTTCAACAAGCTTGTTCATATCCGAAAGGTCAAGCTTAGGGTCAACACCGTGAGAATACATATTCATAGCAAGAGTGATAATGTCAACGTTACCTGTTCTTTCACCGTTGCCGAAAAGAGTGCCTTCAACTCTGTCAGCACCCGCAAGAAGTGCAAGCTCTGTGTCAGCTACGCCCGTACCTCTGTCATTATGGGGATGAAGTGAAAGTGTAACAAACTCGCGGTACTTGAGGTTTTCACTCATATACTCCACCTGAGAAGCGTAAACGTGAGGCAGACTCATTTCTACGGTTACGGGTAGATTGATAATTACATTGTTTGTTTCACTCGGCTCGAGTACATCAAGAACTGCATTACACACCTCAAGAGCATATTCAGGCTCTGTACCCGTAAAAGATTCAGGAGAATATTCAAAACGGAAATTTCCCTCGTATTCACTTGCAAGCTTTTTAACAAGCTTTGCACCGTCAACGGCAATCTTTTTGATTTCTTCCTTGCTCTTTTTGAACACCTGCTCACGCTGAGCAACACTTACGGAGTTATAAAAATGAACAATTGCACTGGGTGCACCCTTGCAGGCATCAAAGGTCTTACGGATAATATGCTCACGGCACTGTGTCAGCACCTGAACGGTAACGTTCTGGGGAATCATATTATTATCGATAAGGGTACGCAGAAACTCATATTCCGTTTCACTTGCCGCAGGGAAGCCTACTTCAATTTCCTTGAAGCCCACATCAAGAAGTAGCTTGTAATATTCGAGCTTTTCTTCAAGGCTCATCGGAATAACAAGGCTCTGATTGCCGTCACGCATATCCACACTGCACCACACGGGAGGCTTTTTAATATGGTCTTTTTCTGCCCATTTGTTGTACTTCTTATCTACCGGGAAATATCCCACTCGGTATTTGGTTGAATCCATCATACTATCTGCTCCTTTTTTTAATTTACTATTTTAAATCCTTCACTGCGCAAAGACTGAGTGATTAAATTAACATGGTCGTAATCTCTCGTTTCCATTTCAATACGAAGGAAACAGCCGTTTACGCTTTCAGTGTTTCCCTTTTCATAGTGAACACCTGTAACGTTACCGCCGCAATCGGCAATAATGCGTGAAATATCCTTAAGCTGACCCGGCTTATCAATAAGTTCAATAAGAAGACTTGAAGAGCGACCCGAATTTAAAAGTCCACGGTCAATCACTCTTGAAAGGCTTGTAACATCAATGTTACCGCCTGAAACAATGGCAACAACTCTTTTGCCTTTAAGGTCGAACTTATCAAACATTACCGCTGCAACGGCTGCTGCACCTGCGCCCTCGGCAATCATTTTCTGTTTTTCAATCAGGGCGAGAATTGCACTTGACACCTCATCATCGCTGACAAGGGCAATATCATCTACATACTCTTTAACAAGTGCAAAGGTGTTTTCACCGGGCTTTTTAACGGCAATACCGTCTGCAATTGTTGAAACGGAGCCAAGGCACTCAATTTCACCGTCTTTAATTGAGTTATACATACTCGGTGCACCGCTTACCTGCACACCGTAAACCTTTACCTCGGGCTTAATCTGCTTGACCGTGTAGGCAACACCTGCGATAAGACCTCCGCCACCGATAGGTACCACAATAGCATCGATATCATCAAGGTCATTTAAAATTTCAAGAGCCACCGTACCCTGACCAGCAATAACATTTTCATCGTCAAAGGGATGAACAAAGGTATAACCCTCACTTTCTTTTAATTCAAGTGCCTTCTGATAGGCGTCATCATAACAGCCCTCAACAAGGCAAACCTCTGCGCCGAAGCCTTTGGTAGCTTCAACCTTGGAAATAGGTGCTGTATCCGGCAGGCAAATTAGTGACTTTATGCCGTTTTTAGTTGCCGCAAGGGCAACTCCTTGGGCGTGGTTACCTGCCGAGCAGGCGATTACACCTTTTTTCTTTTCTTCTTCCGAAAGCATCGCAATTTTATATGCGGCACCTCTTACCTTGAAGGAGCCTGTGAACTGTAGGTTTTCGGGTTTGAGGTATAGCTTGCAGTCGGGAGCGATACCGTGAGCTCTTACAACACTTGTTTCACGGATAATGCTTTTCAGCACCGTCTGTGCGTTAAATACTTTTGATAGAGATAACATTTTCATTCCGCCTTTCTTATAAGATAACTGCCGTCACCTTAATTATATGTGTCTGTTATAGCTTTAAGGCAAAAGCAAAACCCGCCTCAAAGCTAAGTTTGCTTTGAGACGGGTGAAATAAAAAATCACTCGCGGTACCACTCAAATTGCAGATATTACAATCTGCCACCTCTTCGAAGTCAGACAACTTCTATGCATTAACGCAGCATCCACGGGAAGCGCCTACTGGGTGTTAAGCCTTTGGGACTTCCGGCTCAGAAGTGATGGGAAGATCTGTAGTCCTTTACCGGGATCGCACCATCCCCGGCTCTCTGAAAAATTCGTTACAGCTTCCGTCTTCGTCACAGCCTTTTCAGTTTCGAAGTCGAACAACCTCTATGCACTTACGTAGCATACACGGGATTCCCTACACACATACAGCTTCAGGTTTCCGGCTCGGAAGGGAGAGAGACAAGTTCCAAGCATACTGATTCACACCACGCATCAGCTCTCTGAGATGCTTTCGCCTTGACCGTTCTTCGTCACAGCCTTTAAATCATTCTATTCAATTTACCTGCATTTTACTACTTTAAAGCTTTAATGTCAAGAAGTTTTTGAGTAAAAATTCAAAAATTTCAAATATTTTTGTTGTGCTTGCTTTCATTTTATGCTACACTCTTACTAGCTAACAAAGAAAGCAGATGAGCAAAATATATTTGAAGAAGATATGATAGCCTTTGCCGAAAAGTACGACAATATTCATCTTCACACAGACTAAGAGTATGCCAAGACAACCTTTTTTGGATCAGCTTATTGCACCGGAAGTTATGTCTTTTATGTCTGTATGGGCTAAATATCTTGAGGTTGATTTAGCAGGAAATGAGCTTCTTGCAGGCAAATCAACAAGAATAGAATGGCATAAGCCTGTGTTTGCAAAGGATGTTCTGTCAAGCACCTGTACTGTTTCTAAGCTCTCAAAACGCAATGCAAAAAACGGTCTGGTGGAACTCACCTTTGAAGTGTTTAATCAAAACGGTGAGCTTGTGCTTACGGATACCACTGAAATGATAGTTAAGTGCAGACCTTAAAGTTAATCAAAAGTTCTCACAGATTTTAGGTTTAAAAAATTGAAAGAAAGAAGTTATATGCATGGAAAACGAAAAGACATTAGAAGAAGTAAGAAAAATATTTGAAGGTGACCGATTCGCAACCGAAAACGGAGCTGTAATTGAAGAAATCGGCGACCACAGTGCTACCTGCAGTTTGATTATCAAAGATTCACATCGCAATGCCATGGGTGCAGTTATAGGCGGAACATACTTTATGCTTGCAGATTTTACTTTTGCTGTTGCAGCTAACTGGAAAAAGATGGGATGTGTGTCATTGCGTTCTGACATTTCTTTCTTAGGTACCGCCAAAGGAAAAAAGCTGATTGCAAAAGCTGTTTGTGTAAAAGACGGCAGGAACACTGCTTGCTATCGCGTAGATGTGTGGGATGATTTAGGAAATCTGACAGCCACCGTGACAGCAACAGGATATTGTGGCGGATGAGCAAAGTAATAATAAGATTTTGGCAAGGTACAACACAATTTATAGAAAAATTTATGTATATTTAGTTCTAAATTAACGGCACCTATAAGTTTAAAAAACCATACCATATAAGCTAAAGATTAGCACAAGAGACCACAACATATAGTATGATTTTTTCTAATTTTGCTCTGTATTCGATAGAATTTTTTAGAATGAAGCAATGTATTATCCAAGAAATTTAATGAACAAAAGGCATTTTAGCACTAAAAGCAAAGCACGACCTACATTGTTGTAAGTCGAGCTTTGCTTTATAGATTAAATATTCAACTGTATATCAGCTCACTACACACTATTTCTCTTGCCCGTTGCTGAATATTGCCCATTCTCTGTACCCATTCAAGTTGGTCTTGCTCTTTTAGTTCTTCTGTAACGCCTTCAGCCTCTTTCATCTGTTCAA
>JBGVGP010000121.1:0-9137 GCA_045121735.1 Acutalibacteraceae bacterium | reverse complement strand
AACTCTCAGAAGCTACACCATCGAGGTTGAAATGGACGAGGAAGCTGAAAAGGCAACCGATGCACAGATTGAGGCTGCAAAGACAGCTGCTGAAGAATTCCGGGCAGAGCTTACAGACGAAGAATCCTTTAAGACTCTTGCATCCGAATATGCAAAGTCAGCAGAGGATGAGGACTACAAGAAATATCTTACAGATGACAGTCTTACCCTTGCAAAGGATGCATCCCTCGGCGATTATGCAATGGACGAAGCACTTCTCAAATGGCTCAAGTCAGCAAAAGCAGGTGACAGCTATGTAAGCTCATCAGATGCTGACAGCACCGTATACCTTATGGTTGAGCCTGTTCATAAGGCTGCTGATGAAAAGACCTACGATGTAAGACACATCCTTATTCAGTTCCCTGAAGAAGAATCCTCAGCTGATGAAGCTGAAGAGAAGAAGGAAGTTGAAGCTAAGGAATTTGATGCAAGCAAGTATGAGGCAACTGTTGTAAATAACGTTAAGTCACCCATCACAGATGCAGAAAGCTACAACAAGGCTGTTGATGTTCTTACAACCTACCTTGAGGGTGATAAGACAGAAGCTTCATTTGCAGAGCTTGCAAAGCTTCATTCAGCTGACGGTAACGCAGCTGAAGGCGGTATTTACGAGGATACCCCCGAAGGTAAGATGGTAGCAGAGTTCGAAGGCTGGGCACTTGATAAGGCAAGAAAAGCAGGCGATGTAGGTATTGTTGAAACAAGCTACGGCTATCACATTATGTACTTCATTGATGCTGAAGCAACTACATGGTCAGATACAATCAGGAGCGACCTTGCTACAGAAGAATATTCTGAATTTACAGAGGAGCTTCTTAAGGGCGACAATGTAAAGGTAGGCGAAATCGACGCTGAAATGGCAGCTGATGTTGATGCAAGAATGGAAACTCTTGCACGTAACCTTTACAACAGCATCCAGAATCAGATGTCATCCTACGGTTATTAATAATAAAAAAGCCTTGCTTCAACGAAGCAAGGCTTTTTATCTTATTCGATAACTGCATAAAAATTTGATTCCCAGGCAGGAATATAGGGGTGATGACGGAAATATATTTTATAGTCACTGCAAAGCTCTTTTATTTTAACAGGCAATGTAAACATATCCTCATTACGGTGATAAGCACATACATAAAGCTTTGGCTTATACTCGGTTATAGTGCGCCTTGCACCCTCAAGTGCTTTAAGCTCGGCACCCTCTATATCCATTTTGATAAGCGTTACCTTTTCCTTTACGATATTGTCAACGCTGTCAAATTCAACGGGGATACCGTTTTCTGCCTGATGTGAATTTCTGCCCTTTTTCTTCTGGAAGAAAAGGGTTTCCTTTTTATCCCACGCGCCTAGATTGTATCTTTCGATATTTTCAAGAGCCTCGGTTTTGGCGGTAAGCTTACGGAAGTTTTTCTCGTCAGGCTCAAAGGCTATAAGCTTTTTGTAGCAGCCGCCGGTTGCTGCAAGAAACTCTCTTATTGTATCGCCGTCGTAAGCACCCAGGTCAACTATTGCTTCGTTTTCACCAAGCTTAAGAATTTCCTCGTAAAGAAGCGGCTTATCGTACTCGGCATCAAAAAGATATTTCACCTTACCGCTTATTTTGAAGTTGAGCACGTTGAGGAAATCAGCCTTTGATTTTTCATCACAGAGAAGCTCATAGGCTTTATCAAAAAGTGCATCGTTCTCTTTTACAAAATCAAGGGTGAAAAGTCCCTTTCCCGCAACGGGTACGGTAGGGGAGTAAAGCTCATAGTCTTCACTCATTTGCTTAACCTTGTCAAGGGTTTCTCTGTCGTGTACGGCAAAGGTCATAAGAATTATAAAATCCGTATACTTTTCTTTTACTTCGGCAAAGGTGAGCACCCTTTTGCCGTGAAAGAAGTGACCTCTTACAAAGCCGTCAGAGGCAAAAACATCACTGAAGGTGAGTCCCAGCCCCTCGAGCACCTCAATAATCATATCTGCACCGTTGCCCATTCCGTAAAGAATGATTGGCTTTTCGGTCTTTTTAAGGTAATCCCAAAGGGGTGTTTCTGAAATTTTTTCTACCATTTTTTCACCGTTTTTCTTTAGTAATTAAGGGAATTTTACCACAATAAAAAATCATATTCAATCACATAGAAATAAAAATAGAAAAAAATTCATAAAATTAACTGTACAAATAACAAATATTATGCTATAATCTGTAGCATAAATTAAAAGGAGGTAAGTTACGGTATGAAAAATGTAAAAAGAATAGCAGCTGTTGTTCTTTGTGTTCTTGTTGTTCTTACAGCTTTCACTGCTTGCGGTAAGTCTCCCGATAAGCTTATCATCGGCTCATGGAGAGATTCCACAGGTACAACCGGCTATGAGTTCAAGGAAGACGGCTCATGCGTAATCACTTATGCGGACGTTGTTGTTCCTATTATCAACATTAAGTATACCGGCTCAACAGTAGGTACCTACACAATTACCGAGCTCGAGGACGGCACTTTCAATGTGAAAATCATTTACACAATTATCAGCAAATCCATTACCAAGGAATACAAGTTTACAGTTGAAAACAACGCGCTTTATCTTACAGATATTACCGATGGTACTCAGACTGTTTACTTAGCTTACGAGCCCACAACAACTACATCAGCTCCTCAGTCAAGTGTGGCAGCGTAATAGAAAAACAAAAAGCGGAGCGTTACGCCGATACCAGATAAGGTGGTAATTGTTTCTCGAACAAAATTCCCTGTATCATTGCCAAAAGCCTCACAAGGCGACAGCCTTGCTGCGTTTTATGGCTTCAATACAAGAAATTTTCAGTTCTTACGAAACTGCGAAGCACTTTAAAATGCGAAATAGTATTACAAGAAAAGGCGAAAACCACCGATAATGCTGACGCATATCGGTGGTTTTTAACGCATTATTGTGATGATATTTCACATTTTAAAGAAATACTACCTTATGTGGTGTCGGCGTATTGCGCTCCGCATATTTTTTATAAGGAGTTATTTATGAGTAATATCAATAAAATACTTGTTACAATTGTAAGCTGTGTATTTATGATATGCATTGCTTCCGTTGCTATAGTCAGTATAGTTACTTCCAATAAGGAAGAAGCAACAACCGAAACCACAACTTCCCTTCCTGCTCAGGCTGTAACAGATACAACTGCAGCCCCTGACACAACAAAGCCTGTGCAAAGCACTACTACCACAGCTCCTGCACCTACAACTGCTACAACTGCACCCTCAACAAGCTCACAGACAGATGCTTCAGCTACCGTAACAGGTGACCTTGCCGCCGATATTCTCGGCTCGTGGAAGGACAGTGCAGGTATGAGCGGCTATGAATTTCTTGAGGGTGGAGCCTTTAACTGGACCTATGTTAACCTCGAGGGCTTCGGTGTTCCGTTTAACGGAAAAACCTCGGGCTCATATTCCATTGAGGACGATACTCTTACAATCAAATATTCAATTTACAGCGCAACAATCAAAAAGACCTACAGAGTAAGCATTTCACAAAATGAGCTTTCGATGTATGACCTTGAGGAGCACGAAACCTCAACCTATATGAGGGTATCATAATCTGTAGCGTTTTATAAGGAGAATAATAATGACTGAACAGGAAAAGGTATACGCTGCTCTTGATGAGCTCGGCATCGAATACAAGGTAATCCACCACGAGGCAGTTACTACTATCGAGGATATGGATAAGCTCGGTATATTTACTGACGGTGAGGTGTGCAAAAATCTCTTTTTGCGCAACGCCAACGGTAAAACACATTACGTTGTTTCAATGCTCAAGGACAAGCATCCCGACATACAGACTGAAATAAGAGGTCAGCTCGTCTGCTCAAGACTTTCCTTCGGCTCTGATGAAAGACTTAAAAAGCACCTCGGACTTGAGCCGGGTGAGGTTTCACCCTTCGGTATACTCAACGATGACGATGCTGATGTAAATGTAGTGCTTGACAGTGATCTTAAAAAGGTTGATGGCTATATAGGCTTTCATCCCAATGATAATACAGCCTTCCTCTGGCTTAAGTTCGATGACCTTATAAAGTTCATCAAGTCAAGAGGAAACGATATTTACTATATCAATGTATAATAAAAACACCTCAGCACACTTGAGTTGAGGTGTTAATTTATTTCTTAAGTAAGGTAACAGCTAGGTCTGTCAGCTTTTGCTTATCATTTTCAACCTTCCCGTCAATTACCTCTTCAAGCAGCCGGTCGAGCATAGTACCTATTTCCTTGCCTTTTAAGCCGAGAGTGAGCATATCCCTTCCGTTTACTGCAAGGTGCTTGAGTGAGAAGCAGGCTTCCTTTTCCAGTATTTCATTGGCTATAGCTTCAAGTCTGTCAAAGTGAGCGTTACGCACAGCGTATTCAGGCGCAAGTCCTGCCGTGTCGGCGCGCTTAAGGGTGATAAGGTCAAAGAAAAGCTCCTTTCCCATTGAAGCAAGACGGCGCTTGATTATCCTCTCGCTTTCCTCAATAGGGGAGTCGTGGGCCCTTATAAGACGTATTACGGCCTCCTTGGTCTTGTTGTCACAGCGAAGCTCCGAAAGCCTGCTTTCGGCAATTTCGGCGCTTTTTGAGGGGTGCCCGTAAAAGTGACCTACACCGTCACCGTCAAGGCTGAAGCAGAACGGCTTTGAAATATCGTGAAAAAGTGCCGCAAGCCTTAAGTGTAAAACAGGGGGAGTGCTTTCGACTACAACAGCAGTATGGGTGAGCACGTCGTATATGTGGTGAAAATTATGCTGGTCAAAGCCCTGCATAGCGTTTATCTCGGGAATGATTTCTCCGATAACGGGAGCAAACCCGGTAAGCATGCTTTTTATATTTTTACCGCAAAGCATTTTTGAAAGCTCGGTAAAAATCCTTTCGGCAGAAATATTTTTTATCAGGTGTCTGCTTTCAAGCATAGCCTTTTTTGTTTCTGACTCAATTTCAAAGCCGAGGGTGCTTGCAAATCTTATGCCGCGCAGTATTCGTAAGGAGTCCTCCTCAAAGCGCATCTTCGGGTTGCCGACAGCTCGTATGATTTTTCTTTCAATATCCTCTCTTCCGCCGAAAAGGTCAACAAAGCCGTCCGTTTCGTTGAAAGCAATGCTGTTTACGGTGAAGTCTCTTCTTGAAAGGTCCTCACTTAAGCTTCGTGTAAAAACAACCTCATCGGGATGTCTGTTGTCACTGTAGGTGCTTTCAATGCGGTAGGTGGTTACCTCAAAGGGAAGACCGTTTATAATAATTGTAACAGTGCCGTGCTTTATACCTGTTTCGATTATTTTGTCAGCCGGAAAACACTTTTTCACTTCTTCACAGGTAGCACTTGTTGTAATATCAAAATCGTTTGCTTCAATACCCATAATAAGGTCACGCACGCATCCGCCTACACAGTAAGCCTCATAGCCTGCTGCTGTAAGCGTATCGATTATATAAGCTGCCTCTTTGGGTATGAATTTCATGCGTTCACCTTCTTTTACAATGCTGCTGATATTATACACCTTATTGTTAATTTTTTTCAAGACAGTTGAATTATATTTCATTTTATGCTATTATTACTATGAGTAAAAGTAACATAAAGGTAGTGAAAAATTATGGATAAAGATTTCAGCTCATTCAGAAAATCGACCTTTGGAGGCTTCAACCGTAAGGATGTAATTAACTACATTGAAAAAATGCGCAACGAATCCTTTGAATACAAAAAGCAGGTTGAGGAAACCGTAAAAAGCCTCAACGAAAAAATCCGTGAGCTTGAGGCTGCAGGTCTTATTATGCAGCAGACTGCCGAGGAAAAGGAGGCTGACGTGCAGCAGGCAGCTATGCTTGACTGTGCTGATATAGGTCAGGCAACAAAGCATCTCAAGGTTGTTGCTGACGAGCTTTGCAGAAGTCTTGGCGATTTTATGGATAAGCTCAGCGAAAAGGGCCTTTTTGAAGCCGAAGAAAAGCTTCCTGAAGCAGAAGCTCAGGAAGAAGCAGTAAGTGAAGAGGTGCTCGATTTTGTAGACGGCATCCTTGCTTCTATTTCATATCTCGGCGGTGAGTACAGCACCGAAAAGGAAGCTGCTCCCAAGACACAGGCAAAGAATGTCACAAGCGTTTCAGATATCCTTTCGGGCTATTCCTTCCTTAAATAAAGCTGATTAAATAATCGGAAAATCAGTATTACCCGGCTTTTATATGTCGGGGAAAGTAAAGTGGTGAATAAATGAAGAAAAATAAAAGATTATCTGTTCTTATATCATTAGTGCTTTCGGTTGTAACGGTATTACTTCTTGCAACAATGGCACTTTCAGCCTCTGACAGCTCTTTCGAAAGTCAGCTTATCGGCTTTCCGGAAAGCTACAGACCTTACCTGAAGGCGCTTCACGAAAAGTATCCTAACTGGAGCTTTGAGCCCTTTTATACAGGTCTTGACTGGGATGAGGTTATAGATAACGAGCATAACGATTATGCGCTTGTTTATAATCCTGATGCGGCACGTATTTTCAAAAGCCTTGATGCAGATGACTATGACGCCGAAAACGACAGGTTTTACTATAAGGACGGCTCCTTTGTTGCTGCAAGCAGAATAGCCGTTGAATATTTTATGGACCCGCGTAATTTCCTTGACATCGGCGGTATTTTTCAGTTTGAGAATCTTGACTTTAATTCATTTTACACTGTAGATATGGTAGAGGCTGTTCTCAAGAATTCATTTATGTCAAAGGCTAAAATGAGCTGGGTGGACAGTAAGGGTAAAAAATGTACAAGCAGCAAAACCTATGCCAAGGCAATTTTTGAAGCCGGTAAAAAGTATGATATAAATCCCTGCTTCCTTGCTTCAAAAATCCTTAACGAGGTAGGCAGTCAGGGCAGCACAAGCGTTACGGGCGACAATAAAAAATACCCCGGTATATATAATTTTTACAATATAGGCGCTACTGACGGTGCAGGTGCTGTTGAAAGAGGTCTTTTATGGGCCTCAGGCAGCGGAGAGGGCAGAACAACCTATTCAAGACCCTGGACCACTCCCGAAAAATCAATTATGGGCGGTGCGGAGTTCCTTGCAGAGGAATATATTGCCGCAGGTCAGTTTACCGGCTATCTTCAACGCTTCAATGTAAATCCCGACAGCGACTACTCGCTTTATTCTCACCAGTAAATGTCATATCTTCCGGGTGCTCTTTCACAGGGGTATTCAACCTACAAGTCATACAGAGACCTCGGTATGCTTGATAAAAAGCTTTCCTTCTCAATTCCTGTTTATGAAAATATGAGCAACCTTGACGGTAAGGGCAGGCTTGCAGGCGTTGAATCAGTTCAGCAGTACGGCGTTACAAATGCCGAATACCGATATGTGAGAACAGGTCCGTCGGTTGATAACGATATTCTTAAAACCAAGTCCGGCGATAAGGTGTATATTAAAAAGGGCGTTGAGGTTCAGATTCTTGAAAAAACCGATACCGATGCCTATTACTTTGAAGAAATTCTCACCTATCCCTATTGGTACAAGGTATCCTTTATCTTTGACGGCAAAACCTATGAGGGCTACATTCCCGCAAGCAGGGTTTCTGTCAGCACTACGGTTTACGTTGCCAAGGGTGAAGCAGATATTGCCCTTTCAAAAAGCAGATCGGTTAAAACTCATATTATGGCTTCCGATCCCGCAAAGGCAAAGGTAATTGACGGCGACACAGTCAATTTCCTTAAAAAGGGCTCGGTAAAGCTGTACATTTATTCATCGTGCGGTCTTATTGAAGAAATTCTCTTCAAGGTTGGTGACTATAAGTCCTATTATCCCACATCCGTAAGTGCAAAGGTGTCGGGTAAAAAGGTTACCGTATCCTCGGCAACCCATAAATCGGCAAAGGGCTACGGCTACACCCTGAGCAATATGTCGGGTGTTATGGTTAAGCCTGAGTTTACAACAAAGACCTCCCGTGTTTTTGATAATCTCAGCCCGGGCTCAGTTTATGATGTATTTGTTCAGAATAAATTCAGCAAAAACAAGCTGTCAAAGGCTGTGCAGGTGCCGGCTGTAATAAAGCCCTCCAAGGTAAGCAGTCTGGATTTCATCAAGGATTCATCCTTGAACTGCCATCTTTCCTGGAAAAGCGTAAACGATGCAACCGGTTATCAGATTGCATCCTATAACGAAAAGACCAAGAAGTATACCAAGGTTGCTACCGTTTCCTTCGGAATGAGCGGCTATACTGTTTCGGCATCTCAGGCAAGCAAGGCAGATAAGTATGCAGTACGTGCATACAGTAAATATGACGGTGAAACGGTTTACGGCTCCTATTCGGCGCTTATATCCCTTTCCTCAAAGGCACCGACTCCGGCAGCTCTTAAAATCACTGACAAAAAAACAAGCGGCTTTACGCTTGAATGGACAGGTAACAAGGTTTGTGACGGCTACGAGGTATATGTTGCAACTCCCGAAAAGCCGGAGCCCTATTACTATAAAACAGTTACAGGTACGTCTCTTAAGATGAAGGGCTACAAAAAGCTTACCTTAAGAAAGTATAAAATCCGTTCCTTTATAAATTCGGACAACGGTAAAATTTATTCTGATTTCTCACCCCTTGTGGCTGCACTTACACTTCCTGCAAAGGTGCAGCAGCTTACTCTGACGCCTACCAGCACAACAATAAAGGCTACCTGGAGCAAGCACGCTGACGCAGATTTTTACCGACTTTATTATAAAAAGAACGGCGGAAAATACAAATCCGTTAAGGTGGAGGGCACCTCCTATACACTCAAGTCACTGGATAGCTACACTGATTACATCTTTTATGTAACTGCAGTTTCGGTAAGAGATTCTACATCCTCCGAAAGTCAGCCCTGCGCAGAGGTTAAGGCAAGAACTCTTCCTGCTGTTCCAAAAAATCTCAGGGTCACCTATCAGGGCTATAATCATATTGACCTTACCTGGGATAAAAACGAAAGTCTTGATTCATATACGGTTTATTGTCTTAACAGTGCCGGCAAGGTTGTAAGTCAGGCAACTACCGATAATAACAGTATAAGCATCAGCGGTCTTTCACGCACCACGGCTTATAAGTTTAAGATAACAGGTAACAGGACTGAGAACAAAATCACCGTAAGCTCAGATTATTCAGCTCAAATAAGCTC
>JBGVGP010000120.1:0-3688 GCA_045121735.1 Acutalibacteraceae bacterium | reverse complement strand
TTTATAGGGAATTCTTACGCCACCCTGTGCGCCGCCGTAGCTCTGGGGCTTGATGATAACATCCTCAACCCAGGCATCAAAGGGAGCCTGTGCTTTGTCAATAAGCACCTCAAGAATCTGTGTCTTGCAATCATCACCTGTAAGGCGATCCATTGCAATTGCCTTGAGCTTTTCATAAAATGCGCCGTCAGAGGGGTCAGCATAATATGTATCAACATCAAAGGAAGGCTCATAGCCCTCATCAACAACAGATGTTTCATCAAGGATGTTCTTCTTCTGTGTGACATTGGGATTAAGACCGACACTCAGATCCTCAACGTCCTTACCGATGATAAACCAATCGGCATTTTCAACGGTTGCAGAGAAGAGAGCGTTGAGGTAATGGATAAGTGCGCTTCTTTTAAGCTTTTTAACTGTGTTTTCAGCCATAGAGAGTTTATACCTCCTCGTTTAAAATTTTGTATTTAGCGGTAATCTGAAGCTGATACCGCACGTTTTCATTAAAGTTTTCATTCGGTATTGAATAAAGCATACCGTTTGACGGGATAAGCTCGACAAGCTCACCCTTGTGAATTTTGCCGTCAACCTCGGCAGTAAGGCTGTGACCGTGCTGATTTTCAAGCCAACGGTGAAGCTCAAGCAGGATGCCGCTGTTGCTTAAGCGGTCATAGTCACTTATAGACTGATAAACCGCAAAGAGCACAAAGGTGTGCTGACGCTCCTCATCACCGAGGATATTTTCTTTTATAAGGGTATCCCCGGTCGGTGACAGGCCGTAGCTTGTGCTTTCACTGTCGGTAAAGTCTACGTGCACAGCATCACAGATTTGAGCAATCTTCGGAAAGCTGCTCACGATTTCTCTTACACGTTCAATTATGTTCATCCTATAGGTGTACCTCCTGCATATCTTGCCGCACCTTTTAAAATCTGTGCGCCTTTATCAGCCTTCATTCTTTCAAACCAAAAGGGACCTGCAAGCGGGTGTCCAGCTTCTTTGTTATGCACAAGTTCAACGTTTGTGAGCACCTTTTTTTCACCCATACTTGCATAAGCAGAGCCGGTAATGCTCGAAACCATAAGCTTACCGTAATACTGATAACGTGCATAAGGGCGCAAGTAGTAAATATGACCGCTGCCAATATCTGTACCGAGAGCCGGTGATTTCATAAGAATACTGTTAAGCATAGGTGTATAAGGCACCATAAGACGTATGCACTCACTGTCAACGAATGACTGTGCATCCTTAAAGCGTTGTGTACGGTCTTTACCGAAAACCTGTTTCCATGCAAGATTGACTTCCATCTTATCCTGCTTGATTTTAACATCTTTCGGCTGATTGATTTTATCTGCCACGGTGTCACCTACTTTGCAGTAATTTCACAATGCGGCAGACCGCCGAAAAAGCAGTCGTCAGCACTCATAACCGTCACAAACTTATACTGCTTTTTGAATTTGGCAAAGCTATCCGAAATCGATTTAGGAGAAGAATTGTCGAAGATAAAAGAACAGTTACCTTTAACAAGTAAATCTTTTGTCGGAGTTTTGGGGAGAGTGTCTTTGTCATATACATAAACAGTTGTGCTGTGAACGCTCTGAAGACCGCTTTTAAGGGTGTTTCCGCCTTTGCTTTCATGCCAATAAACCGAGGGTATGAAAACTCTGTCATAGCCCTCGGTTTCGGTGTTATAGCGATAAAGGGTGCAGTCGGCATTTGTCATACTGTCACCCCACAATAAAGCAGACCTGTATCGGAAAGCCACATTCTTACACAAGCCTTGATTTTGCTTTGCAGATGTGCTTCGGTCTGCTGCGAACTTTCGTAATGCTTTGACCAGCCTTCAACACTTTCAGAAGCAACTCCGCCCTGTAATGTCGCTCTTTTTTCGTCACCGTAAAGGAGCTCGGCAATTTCACAAATGCACATTTTCACCTCATAAGGGATTGCGGCGCTTTCGTCAATATTGTCGAAGGTGAAGTCTTTGAGCGTTCTCTGTGCCTTGCGCAACCAAAAAACAGTGCTTTGTGCCGGGAGTACGGCTTCCTTACCTGAAAGATAATCGTTAAGATAAAATTCAGAGTCTGCATAAATTGTCATAAGGTCACTCCTTATTATTTGTTTTCGTCCTGCTTTGTGCCGTTTTCAGGAGGTGTCTGTGCGGGAGGTGTCTGCTGACCGTTGCCGCCTCTTTTCTTCTTGGGATAGGTTTTTCCGATTACTTTACCCATTATTCAGACCTCCTTATGCATCTTTTCTGTGAAGGTAAATGCCTGCAGCCTTATTTTCATAAGCTTCAGCAATACCTACATTACGGTAGCCAAACTTCCAGCCGTCACTTGACTGATTATCGTCGGGAGCGATAACCTTGTTGTTGAGGTGCTTTGTGAACTGAATAACAGCATCCTTATGGATAACCATAAAGTTGATGTCAGCAGCGCCCTCAGCCTTCTTGTAGCCACCGGTCTTTTCACCGTCGGTCTTACCATCCTTCTGCTCAATAGCAGTGTAGAAGCGTGACTGAGGAACCTCGATAATCTTTGAGAACTTCTTGAGCACTTCCTTTGACTTGGTTGTGTCAAGGTCGTCAATAAGGCCCTTGAGGATGGGAGTGCAGTAAAGGTATCTGTTCTCATAAGGAACCTCATCGTCATTCATCTTGGTTGTTGCGGCACGAAGAGCAGCAATTGCTTCCTCACCTGTGCTGATTGAAGCTGCAACGGTCGTGATATCGGGAACAGCTGCATAGCAAGCAAAGCGGAAAGCATCAAGCTCGGGAACAACCTTTTCACGAATGAATGCACCTGCAAGTCTGCCGAAAGCAAGACCTGCGGTTTCAGCGTTGTCAAGAGTGTCAACGGTGAACATTCTGCCACGGTCAAAGTTACACTTGACGGTTTCGTTTTCAAGAGTAACGTCACCGTCTACATAACCGCCGTTACGGGAGTAGTCAGCAAGACCGTCCATCTTGATTTTGGGGATAATAAGTTCGTTTGCATTTGCGCCCTGCTGAACAAGCTCGGGTGAACCGTCAAGGTCAGCTGTAAGGGATGCAAGCTTGTACACCTCGTCAAGAAGAGGGATGTACTTTTTAAAGAGAGCAATGTTGTTATTAGTCATTAAAATTCCTTCTTTCTTTTAATTATTTTGATTCGGGAGGAAGACCCAGTGCGGCTCTCATTGATGCAAAGGCTCCTCCGCCGCCACTACCGCCGCCTTCTGTGCGGTGAGTGGGGTTACCGTAAGGCTCGTCAGCACCGAAAAGATAACCTTCAGCTTCCTTGCAAGAATCAATAGCAGACTGGATATCAGCAGTTCTGTTAGTGCTTGCTTTAAGTGCTTCAAGGTCAAGGAAAGGCATAACCGCCTTCGGATTTTTTGCGCCGGATTTTTTGAGAATTTCAACAACCTCACCGTTAAACTCGATGTCGGCAAGCTGCTGCTTGTGAGCATTTTCCTGGGCTGTAAGGTCATTATTGAGCTTTTCAATTTTGCCCTGAAGGTCCTTTACGTCCACACCCTCAAATTCCTTAAGGGCTGTCTGCGCCGTTTCGAGCTGGGTCTTGTAGTTGTCCCTGGCACTTGTGATTTTCTCAACCTCGGCTACGGTTTTGTAGTTAGCCTTGACGGCTTCCTCAAATTCCGCATTTTTGTCCTCGGGAATAGTGAGATTGTACTTCGCGAGGATTGCAT
>JBGVGP010000119.1:0-5673 GCA_045121735.1 Acutalibacteraceae bacterium | reverse complement strand
ATTACAATAATCGCAGAATTAAGCTAAAATTAAATGGCTTGACACCTGCTATGCACAGATCTCAAGCCATTTTAGCTGCTTAATATTTAATTTGCACAAGTTTTTCTGAAAAACTTTGTCTAACTTTTTGGGGTCACTTCACTTGCCTCTCTGCTTTTTATACTTTGTCTTTTTCCCGTTACAGCAGGCGCTGCAGCAAGCCTTTCGCAAGGAAAGGACGTATTATATGCACAGTGGGAAACAGGAGAATCCCACGGTATACCCTATAAATCATTTTCGCCTGAAGTGCAGCCCGGCAAGACCTATCCCCTTGTTGTGATGCTTCACGGCAAATACAGCGGCACCTCAAACGGTGAGCAGGTGAAGGATACCGACTTTTACAAATGGTCAAGCAGTGAATTTCAGGCACGCTTCAAGGAAAGCGGCGGAGCATACATACTTATGCCCCGTTGCCCCGGCGGTGACAGCAGCTCATGGAGTGTGGAGGGTCACCACAGTGACCTTAAGGCACTTATTGATGAATTTGTCAACAGCCACAGCAATACTATCGACTCCGGAAGAATTTATCTCGGCGGCTGGAGCAAGGGCGGTGCCGGTGCCGTTAAAATGGCAGTAAGCTATCCCCGTTATTTTGCCGCACTTGTTGTTATGGCTCCTCACTACACAGTAAACGAAGGTCATCTCAAAGCTCTTTCGGATACCCCCATATGGCTTGTTGCCTGCAAGAATGACACAATGGCAACCTACGGCACAATGTCAAAGGCCTTCTGGAACACCCTCAAGGACACCTCAAATGTTCCGTCAAGCTGCCGTTTTACCACCTTTGAAAAGTACAATTACTACGATGCTTCAAGCCATTATGTGCATTTTGCCGTTGCAAACGACCTTCTTAATCAGCCCTCAGATTGCGGTATGTACACCCAGAACGGTAAGGGTCAGGGCATTGCGACAAGCGAAAGTGAAAGCATTATCACCTGGCTTTCCTCATTCCGTCTCGGAGAAACGGAAAACGAAAACGTATGCCACTGCAATTGCCACAGCAGTAAGGGCTTTACGAAATTCATATGGAAAATACAGGTTTTCTTCTGGCGCATATTCAACTCTTCTAAAAGAATGTGTGGCTGCGGTGCAAGCCATTGGTAATTTTCTCAAAAAAATTCTTTGATTTTAAGTAAGTTTTAAGTCTTGCCTTTAGAATGTAATTGTGCGATGGGAACTGATATATGTTTTTTTCCGATTTTTCATATATCTCCCTCCTTCCCACCGCACCCCCTCTCCTTTCAAATATGTGTAATGAATCCGGGTAATTAGTCAGGTTGCCCGGGTTCATTCTGTTTTCGGGCAGTTTAAAAAGCCAAGCGAAGGCAACTTAATAAAAAAATAAAACCGCCCTTCCGGGCGGTTTACTTACTGCTTACCAACTACTCAAAAATCAAATCAGTCCCACTCAAGACCCGTAACGGTATCAAGGTCAATGCCCTTGGTTTCACGGGTGTTTCTGATAAGGGCAATAAGTGTGATTATGAAGCTGGGAACAAGAAGTCCGAATGCAACCATAGGAATGGAAGCGTTGCCGAATATCATTGTAACGGGCACGTAAACGGTGTAAGCAAGTGCATAGCCTGCAAAGCCGACAACAGTCTGCGCCGAAGATGTTGAGGAACGAAGGTTTGTAGGTGCAGATTCACTTGCCATCATAATAAGCACGTCGTTGGTTGAATAGTAGCTACCTACAAAGGCGCCGCAAAGGAAGCCGACAACATAAGGGTTGAAGTTGAATTTTGCACCGAGGGTAAAGCCTACAAAGCAGATAAGACAGTTTGCCGCAACTGTAACAGCAGCAGTTTTTCTGCCCTTGAGGTCAGAAACGAAGCCCATGATAACCTGTGCAATTGCAGAGCCTATGGGGAAAAGAATAAGAGCCTTTGTAACCTCATTGATGCTTACAAGGTTAAGGAATTCGTCTGTGATGCCGCCGTGTACGCTTTCGGAATAAAGGTAGGTAATAATAGTCTGATAGTCAAGGCTGCCGATACAGCCGATACCTGCAAGAGCAAAGCAGATGAATACCCAACGAAGCTGCTTGTGCTTCATACCGAATTTAAGTGCCGCAACAAGACCGCCCTGTGCGTTCTGTTCCTTTTTCTTTGCTTCCTCCTCAGCCTTAAGCTCCTCCTCGGTCATACGCAGATAACGAAGACGGGATTCGATAAAGGCATCTGTTTCTCTTGCAAAGATAAGGGCTATAAGGCTGACGATTATACCCACAATTGCGGGGATAAGGAATACGTTACGCCATTCTGATGCGCTGTGCATAAGAAGTCGGCGAAGAATGGGAACAAGCATAACTGCCATATTTGCAAAGAATTTGATAACCGAATATGTAATCGCACGCTTTTTTGCAGGTGAGGATTCCATTATGAACACAACGTGCATATCGTGAGGCACGAAGAACAGAATCATACACGCACCGATAGCGTACATAAGCACATTCTGTGAAAGGAATATTACAAACATTGCAATACCCATGCCGAAGGTATTTACGATAAGCAGAAGCTTTCTGCCGTAACGGTCAGCAAGGGGTCTGTAAAGAAGACCGATAATCTGGAAAGGAATTGCAACAACCTGTAAAAGGTTGAGAATTGTAACAGAGCTTTCACTCCGGAAAAGGTCATTCGCAATTTCCGTTTTCATAAGTGTACCTATCTGTGATGCAATTTCGTCAACTGCATAAATAAGTGCTATAATCAGCACCAGGTACCAGAAATAGGTTTTACTCTTGGGTCTTGCCTGCTGCTTTTCCCAACGGCGGATTTCCTTCTCCTTTTTAAGCTGTGCCTTTTGCAGCTTTTCAGGAGTCATTACTTTTGCCATAAAATTTTCTCCCTTCAGAAAATGTTTTCTTTGCACTAATTATATGCCCCTAAAACAAAAGTGTCAAGAGATTTAACACCCTTGACACCTTGTATTTTATTTAACTGTCTTTTCTGCTCTTTCAATTGCTTCGTTGATATCTGCACAGAAATTTTCTGCACCTACAGTTTTGTAAAGACCTGATTTTTTCATAGCCTTGAGAGGCTGCTCGTTAACGTGTGAGAAAATGAGAGTGACATCCTTCTTTGCACATCTTTCGTAAAGAGCATTGAGGCTGTTCATTGCTGTGCTGTCAATTGCAGGCACACCTCTCATACGAAGAATAAGACACTTTGTCATATCCTTGAAGTAAATCTGCTCAATCTGATTTGCCGCGCCGAAGAACATAGGACCTGTTGCCTCGTAAACTCTGATGTATTTAGGAATCTGCTTAAGCTTTTTCTTTGTTTCTTCACCGTCGGGGGCTGCTTCCTTGCTTTCGCTTACATACTTCCAGGACTTGATGTAGCTTTCCTCGCTCATACGCTTGAGGAAGAGCACAAGGGCTGCAAGCATACCGAATTCAATTGCAACAACAAGGTCAAAGGCAACTGTGAGCACAAAGGTAAGAACAAGCACAATAATATCATTTTTTGGTGCAGTTTTCACAAGTGAAACAAAGGTGCGCCAATGGCTCATATTGTAAGCAACCTGGAAAAGGATAGCCGCAATTGCCGGCATAGGAATAAGCGCCGCATAGGGCATAAGGAAGATAAGCACAAGTAAAAGCACAACTGCGTGAACCATACCTGCTACAGGAGTTCTGCCGCCGTTTTTGATGTTTGCGGCAGTTCTTGCAATAGCGCCTGTTGCGGGAATACCGCCGAAAAGTGCTGATGCAACATTACCTGCGCCCTGACCGATAAGCTCGGCATTTGAACGGTGCTTTGTGCCTGTCATACCGTCTGCAACAACGCAAGAGAGAAGTGATTCAATAGCAGCAAGCACGGCAATTGTAAATGCATCGGGAAGAGCAACCTTAATTGAAGCAAAGGAGAAATCGGGAAGAGTAAGCTTGGGAAGTGAGCTGCTTATTGTGTAAAGGTCTCCGATTGTACTGACCTCAAGAGGAAGAAGCTTCACCATTGCAATACCGACAAGCACGGCTACAAGAGAGCCGGGAATTTTTTTGCTTATTTTAGGCATGATGAGAAGCACTGCAAGGCAGACTGCACCGACGATAAAGGCATCAATATTAAAGGTGTCTGCGCCTGCAATAAGAGCCTTAAGCTTATCTACGGTTTCAATGGTTTCCATACCCTCAGGGTAGCTCATACCGCAGAAGTCCTTTATCTGACCGATAAAAATTGTAAGGGCAATACCTGAGGTAAAGCCTGTTGTAATTGTAAAGGGTATGAACCTTATAAGTGAGCCAAGCTTGAAAAAGCCCATAGCAATAAGAATAACACCTGCAAGAACAGTAGCTGTAGCAAGTCCGGTCATACCGTTTTGGGCAACTATACCTGCAACAATGGTTGCAAAGGCCGCTGTAGGACCTGCAATCTGTACGGTGCTGCCGCCGAGAGCAGAAATAACGAAGCCTGCAATGATTGCTGTGTAAATACCCTCCTCGGGACCTACACCTGAAGCAAGTGCAAGTGCAATTGAAAGAGGCAGTGCAATAATTGCAACGATAAGACCTGACGTAAGGTCCTTTACAAGCTGATTTTTACTGTAGCCCTTAAGACTGGTAAAGAGCATAGGCTTAAGCTGATTTTTATCCATTCTCATTCCTTCTTTTCTTTTTATACTACGGGTTAATTATATTCAAAAAAACAAAAAAGTCTACAAAAAAACTGATATTTTCTCAAAGAGGCAAACATTATGTGACTTTTAATAAATATTTATATTTTAAGCACCTTAAATTGTGAATTTTTGCAGTTGACTTTTAAGTGTAACACTCATATAATTCACTATGGAAATTCTAAGATAAATTTACTTATGCAAAGAAGGTTATTTAATATGGAAATGCAAACTCTTTTAGGAATATCCGTTGCCCTTATGGCAGGTCTTCTTATGTCACGAGTTGTGAAGCCTCTTAAGCTTCCCGCAGTTACGGGCTATCTTATTGCCGGTATCCTCATCGGTCCCTACTGCCTTGGCAGACTCGGCATAAACGGCATCGGCTTTACAAGCGTTGATACCGTAGCAGACCTTTCAATTCTCAACGACGTTGCTCTGGGCTTTATTGCTTTTGCAATCGGTGACGAATTCCGTCTTTCACAGCTTAAGCACACCGGTAAGCAGGCAACAATCATCGGTATTTTTCAGGCAGTTTTCACCACACTTGTGGTTGACGGCGCACTCATAGGCCTGCACTTTATTCTCGGTGAGGATAAGCTGCCCCTTTCAAGTGCAATAATTCTCGGTGCAATTGCCTCTGCAACAGCTCCTGCGGCAACACTTATGGTTGTAAGACAGTATAAGGCTAAGGGTAAGCTTACAAACCTGCTTTTGCCCATTGTTGCCCTTGACGACGCAGTAGGACTTATTATCTTTGCCGTTTCCTTCGGCATTGCAAAGGCTATGACCCTTGGTGAATTCAGCCTTGTGTCTGTTCTTGTTGACCCTCTTGCTGAGATTGTATTCTCTCTTATTCTCGGTGCAATACTCGGCTGGTGCCTTTCATTTTCAGAAAAATTCTTCCACTCAAGAAGCAAGCGTCAGGCAATTGTTATCACCGCAATTTTTCTTGCAGTTGCCCTTTCAAAGCTTAAGTTCCACATCGGTCCTGTGCACGTAGGCTTTTCTCCCCTTCTT
>JBGVGP010000118.1:0-1713 GCA_045121735.1 Acutalibacteraceae bacterium | reverse complement strand
CACGGTTGCCGCAATTATAGGCGCAAGGCTTTATTATGTTGCCTTTGCATGGGATTCTTATAAAAACAACCTTCTTGATATATTTAAGATTTGGGAAGGCGGCCTTGCTATTTACGGCGGAATAATCGGAGGTATACTTGCAGCTTATGTCGTTTGTAAGGTTGAAAAGCTCAATTTTTACAATCTTCTTGATATGGTTGGTATGAGTCTTCTTATCGGTCAGGGTATAGGCAGATGGGGCAATTATGCTAATCAGGAGGCTTTCGGCGGCTTTACTTATAAAAACTGGGGTATGATGAGTGATAAAATTATTGAGTATATTGCCCGTGAGCCCTCGAAATTCGGTATAGAAAATATTACCGGTACCGATGCAATAGCAGAGTATATAGCAGAAAATAAGCTTTTTGTTCATCCTACATTTTTCTATGAATCAGTATGGTGTATTCTTGGCTTTTTTGTGCTTTATATTATTCTTAAAAAGTACAGAAAATTCAGCGGTCAGCTCTTCCTTTGCTATGGCCTCTGGTACGGCCTTGAAAGAATGATTGTTGAAGGCTTAAGAACTGACAGCCTTTATGTTGGTAACACAAATCTTCGTGTTTCTCAGTTGATTTCACTTGTGCTTGTAGTTGTTTGTGCAACTCTTCTTATTATGCTTACGGTGAAATATACGAAGCATCCCAAGCCTATTGAGGGCATTGACTATTTCCCTCCCAAAACGGAAAAAGAGCTTCTTGCTGAAAAAAGAAAGCTCGAAAAGAAGGAAATGCGAGCCAAAAAGAAAAATGTAAAAATTGAAAACGGTAAAATGGTTTCAAAAAGCCGTTCTGCTGATAAGAATAACAAGGAGGATTAATTATGTACAACATTATTGATGGTAAAATGGTATCTGCGTGTATAAAGGACAGTGTCAGAGAAAAAACTCTTGAGCTTAAAAATCAGGGCGAGGAGATTACCCTTGCTGTTATTATTGTAGGTAATAATCCTGCTTCAAGAGTTTACGTGAACAACAAGAAAAAGGCTTGTGAATATGTAGGCTTCAGATCACTTGAGTACGCATTACCTGAAGAAACAACAGAAGAAGAATTACTTAGTCTCATTGATAAGCTTAATGCTGATGAAGCTGTAAACGGTATTCTCTGTCAGCTTCCCGTTCCTGCACATATCAATGAGGAAAAGGTTATCGACAGAATTTCTCCCGATAAGGATGTTGACGGCTTTTCAAAGATTAACGTAGGCAAGCTCTGGCTCGGTAAATATGACCTTGCAGCCTGCACACCAATGGGCGTAATGGAGCTTTTGAAGCATTATGATATTGATGTTTGCGGTAAAAACTGCGTTGTTATCGGAAGAAGCAATATCGTCGGTAAGCCCATGGCAGCATTACTTCTTGAAAAGAATGCAACGGTAACAATCTGTCATTCAAGAACAAAAAATCTTGCTGAGGTTACTTCAAAAGCAGACATACTTGTTGCAGCGGTCGGCAGAGCAGGCTTTGTAACTGCTGATATGGTGAAAGAGGGCGCAGTTGTAATTGATGTAGGTATAAACCGTAATGCTGAGGGTAAGCTTTGCGGTGACGTTGACTTTGAAGCAGTAAAGGACAAGACCTCTTACATCACTCCCGTACCTGGCGGTTGCGGTCCTATGACAATTGCTCTTCTTATGAAAAATACGCTTATCGCCGCTGAAAAGCAGAAGAAAAGCTGATAT
>JBGVGP010000117.1:0-6844 GCA_045121735.1 Acutalibacteraceae bacterium | reverse complement strand
TGAATTTTGACCGCTGCGCCATCCTCACCTCGCTGCTTCGTCCGCTGGACGCGCTTCGGTGACGATGCTTCAAAGAGGAAGGCAAAAGGTAACCTAAAAAACTTTAATTTTTTTCACATCAGGCAATAAAGTAAAAGAGCCTCCTCAATTTTTGCATAAATATTGTAAAGCTCCTCCTTCGGCAAAGGATTTTCTCCCTTGCCTATTTCCATTGTAAAGCCGGGAGAAGCAAATTCCTCTATAAACCAGTCCTTGAAGCCGCCGTGACTGTAAAGACCTGCATTATTCACAAGCTTATAACCGCAGGAATCGGCAAGAATTTTTGCCATCATTTCAGCATTTTCGGGTGTGTTTTCACCGTACTGCCAGAATATTTCCTCGCCTTGTGAATGTACAGCCATGCATGAACGGAATTTTTTAAGTCGGCACAGTCTTGTCAGTGCCTTCGTTTCTGCCTCACTTTCGGCGTAAGTGCCGCCGAATCTGCCTGCGCAGGGCGCATCAATTCCGTCCTCCCTTTCCATCTGTCTGAGCTTTTCCCAGCCTGCATTGAAGTTGTGATTTATGTCCACGCCTAAGGCGTTGGCGTTCCACTTGCGGTAGTTGTCACATTTTATTGAGGCGACAAAATCCTTAAGCCCCCTTGCGCCCTCGGTGCCGTGTACTGCAATTTCAGTGCCGTCAGGATTTACGCAGGGGATAACAGTAACGCCAAGCTGTGAAAAGGCAACCTCGGGGTTAACTCCGCACATAAGTGTTTTTTCTTTTATATTGCGGCAAAGCCTTTCTGTAAAAAGATAAAGCACAAGGCTTGTCAGCCATTCACTGCCGTGAAAGCCGCCTGCGAGAATAACGGAGCTCTTCTCGTTGCCCACCGACAGCGAAAAAATTCCTCTGCCGAGTGCAGTTCTTCCTATAACGGCAGGACGAAGAAAAGAAAATTCTGCCGCAAGCTCTTCAAATATACTCAAGTTTGTGTTATAATCAAATGTAACAGGCTTTACTATGTAATCCATTATGTATCACTTCTCCTTTTAAGTGATATATATTAACTGAAGCCGAAACTTATGACAAGGAGATTTCCTATGAATTTTGAAGAAAAAACTCTTAAGGAAAACGTGATTTATGAGGGCAGAATTGTCACCCTTCACGTTGACGATATTGAGCTTCCCGACGGCACAAAGGCAATAAGAGAGGTTGTTGAACACAGCGGCGGTGTATGTGTTGCCGCTATGACAGAAAACAAGGAGCTTTATTTTGTAAGACAGTACCGTTACCCCTATAAAAAGCTTTTGCTTGAGCTTCCTGCAGGTAAGCTTGAAAGGGGAGAGGACCCTATGAAGGCAGGTATCCGCGAGCTTGAGGAGGAGTGTGGTGTTGTTGCTGACGAGGTAATCAGTATGGGCACTGTTTATCCTACTGTTGCTTATTGTAGTGAGATTATTTACCTTTTTGCCGCAAAGGGGCTTAAAAGCACAAGTCAGCATCTTGATGAGGGTGAATTCCTTGATGTTGAAAAAATCCCTCTTGCCGATGCAGTTAAAATGGTTATGAACGGTGAAATCTCCGACAGCAAGACCGTAGCTCTTGTGCTTAAAATGGATAACCTTGTCAAGGAAGGAAAGTTCTGATGAAAAGATTTATTGTTGCTTCCGCTTCTCCGAGAAGAAAGGAGCTTCTTTCAAACGTAGGCTTCAGCTTTGAGGTTATACCCTCCGATGCCGACGAAAGCTGTGACGGTGAGCTTACTCCCGTAGAGCTTGTAAGGGAGCTTGCTTTAAGAAAGGCAAAAAGCGTTTTTGAAAAAAATACCGACGCCGTTGTTTTAGGCTGTGACACCGTTGTTGAATACGGCGGAACAGTTCTCGGCAAGCCTGAAAGCCGCGAGGATGCCAAAAGAATGCTCCGTATGCTCTCGGGTAAAACACATAATGTACACACAGGCGTATGCGTAACAGACAGTGAAAATACCGTTTCATTCGAAAAAACCGTAAGGGTGGAATTCTACGAGCTAACAGATGAGCTTATCGACTCTTATGTAGGAACAGGTGAATGTGATGATAAAGCCGGAGCTTACGGCATACAGGGTAAGGGCTGTCTTCTTGTTAAGGGAATAGAGGGTGATTACTTCTCTGTTGTGGGTCTGCCCGTATCCGAAACAGCAAGAGTGCTGTGGAGCTTTGGTATAAAATAATTATTACAGTGATTTTAAAAGCCGTCGGAACATTATGCTCCGACGGCTTTTGATGTTGTGCTGTTCTTGTGCCGTTATCGTGTAAGAAAGCAGGCTGACGAGAATGGTGCAAGATGGCCTTTTCTTTACCCCGAAGCTGTACGCGGTACTGCGAGAGGGTAAAAAAATGGCAAAGTAACACAATACCCGTCGGATTTCGATAATCCGACGGGTATTGTAAACTAAAAGAATTTCTAATTTTACGATAACAAGTCACCTTGAATTTGAAAACGTGTTGCTGTTCTTGTGCCGTTATCGTCAGCCTGCTCAGAAGCGTGAACTGCCGATGATAGTGGTCTTCGCCTTGAGAACTGATGAATAATCACCGTAGCGTGTTGTCTTCTTGCTTACCTTCTGCACAGCTCTTACCTTGTACTGATACTCTGTACCCTTTGAAAGTGACTTTGAGTCAGTATAGCTTGTACTCTTTGTGGTGCCTATCTTCTTCCACTTGCCGTTTGTGTAACGGTAAATTTCATAGCTTGTAGCACCTGTTGTCTTTTTCCAGGTAAGAGTAATTGAGTTTGTCTTTCTCTGGCTTGTCTTGAGTGATGATACCTTTGCAACAAGTGTAAGTGCGGAAACCTCACTTGAGAAAGCACTCTTAACATTTTTTGAAACAGCTCTTACCTTAAGCTTTGTTTTTGTACCTGAGGGAAGCTCCTTAACGGTTGCACTTGTCTTTTTGCTTGTTGCAACCTTGGTCCATTTGCCGCTTAAGTAAGCGTATACCTCATAGCTTGAAGCACCTGAAACCTTTGACCAGGTAAGCTTTGCAGTTGTTGCAGTTGTTGAGGATACCTTCACTTTTGTGGGAGTTGCGAGTAATGTATAGGCTGAAATTTCCTTAGCTGAGCCGTAGGTGCTCTTTCCTACTACTGCACGTACGCTGAACTTGTATTTTGTGTTTGCCTTAAGCTTTGAAACCTTATAGGTTGTCTTAGAGGTTGTTGCAACAGTCTTCCACTTGCCACCTGTGTACTGACGTACCTGATATTTTTCGGCGCCTGAAACCTTTGACCAGGTAAGTGTCATTGTGCTTGAGGTAGCTGATGACTTGAGAGAGGAGGTTGTGCCGAGAAGAGTCTTTGCCTTGATTTCTACAGGTGAAGCTGCAAGGTATGTGCCGTCAGAAAGCTTTTTAAGTGCAGTTACTCTGTAGGTGTAGCTTGTGTAGCTTGAAAGACCTATAATTGTGTAGGAGGTCTTTGAGGTTGTTGTAACGGTCTTCCACTTTTTAGAGGAGTAGCGTTCAATTTTATAATGTGTTGCACTTGAAACAGCTGACCAGGAAAGCTTGATTGAGGAAGCAGTTGCAGTTGCCTTTAGCTTTGAGGATGAAACTGCAGCGGGAAGAGTATAGGCTGAAGCTTCCTTGGCTGAGCCGTAGGTGCTCTTGCCGACTACTGCGCGTACACGGAACTTATACTGTGTGCCTGCTGAAAGCTTTGAAATCTTGTAGGTTGTTTTTGTGGTTGTTCCTACAGGCTCCCATTTGCTGTTCTTGTACTGAAGCACCTCATATTTTTCAGCACCGTTTACCTTTGACCAGGTAAGGGTTATTGTGCTTGAAGTAGCTGATGTCTTGAGAGAGGAGGTTGTGCCGAGAAGAGTCTTTGTCTTGATTTCTACAGGTGAAGCTGCAAGGTATGTGCCGTCAGAAAGCTTTTTAAGTGCAGTTACTCTGTAGGTGTAGCTTGTGTAGTCTGAAAGATCTGAAATTGTATATGATGTTTTTGATGTTGTTGTGACCGACTTCCATTTCTTGGAGGAGTAGCTTTCGATTTTGTAATGAGTTGCACCCGTGACTGCTGACCAGGAAAGCTTTACTGATGATGCGGTAGGTGTTGCTGTTAACTTGGTTACTGCAGAGGGTACAGTATAAGCGGTAATCTCCTTTGCTTCGGATTTGCCGTAAACAGAGCTTACAGCCTGTACTCGAAGCTTATATTCCTTACCTGCATCAAGACCTTTTACGGTGTAGCTTGTGCTTGTAATGCCTGATGCGATTTCCTTATAATTCTTTTTGGATGAATCATAAATTGAAACGGTATAGCTGTCAGCGTAGAGAGGCTTATTCCATGAAAGCTTAACTGAAGAGGTGGTAGGACTGCTGTATGAAATGCTGCTTACTGCAGGCATTGAAACAGTGAAGCTTTTTTCGAATTCACCGCTGTATAAGCCGATGCCCTTTACGGTTGCCTTATATGTGCCGGGGGTAACAGCCTTATCAGCAAGGATAATGTAGTCTGTGTTTTCTGTAAGAGTCTTACCGTTTGCTTTTACTGTGGCCTTAGGTGTAATAGCCTTGCCTGTTGCAGTGAAATTCTGCATAGTGGCATCAACGGCGTATTCTGTTGTGTCAGTTTTAAGCATAACCGCAGCGACAAAGGTTAAAAGGGTTACAAAGTCTGTTTTTCTTTCTGAAATCATGGCAAGTAAAGCCTCGGCCATATTGCCTATGCTGGTGTTTGAAAGAGCATTTGTGAATGCCTTTGACTGATATGCGGGGAAGAGTGTTCTGTTTGCCCAGTTGTTAAGGAAGTACTGAACTGACTTGTAAATGAATTCTTCTGCACGTACAGGACCTGCATTATCAAGAATTGGTATTATTGTAAGCTCAATAAGTGCGCCGATGTCGAGAGTGAACATACCGTCGATAAGGCCGTTGAAGAAGCTCTCTGAATCGAAATTAACACCCTTTGCCTTTGTTTCGCCGAAATAGTCGGCAATTTTATCGATTTTTGAGAAAACGCTTTCGGTCTTTGTTACTGAAAGACCGAGTACGCCTGCACCTGCACGGTCAAAAAGGAAATAGTTTGCAAGGTAGTTGGCTACCTCAAAAACATCCTTTCCGCCGCCGGGACGGTAAGCCTTACCGTTGTAGTCAGTAAATGCAAAGTTATCATAAGCCCATGAAGCCAGAATATCACCTGCAACTACAAGGTAGCTTTCGTTGCCTGTGTAGCTTACGCCGATTCCTATATCGTTTGCTGCGTTTATAAGAAATGCTGCAGCCAGCTCTTCGGGAGTTGTGCAGTTTTCAAGGCCGGCTTCAAATTCTCCGAAATCATTGTTTTTGATAATAAGCAAGGTGGTTTCTATGCCTATTTCTTCAAGAGTGTCACCCTTTATACCGCTTACGGATGCTATGTATTTTACAGCGTTTTCAATGTTGGTGTTGAAAACGTCATATCCGCCTGCAGCCCAGCCGTCGTAAGCAGGCATAATGTTTTTTACATATGCGCCGATAACGGTGTTAATCTGCTGCTTGAGGGTTTTGTCGTGGGAGTAGGTGAGGGTGCTGTAATCATAAGTACTGCCCTTGAGGTTAAGGACACCTGAGAGTGCCTTGAGCTCGGGAATGGTTGAATTTGAAATATCGATATTAAGCTCCATAAGCTCGGGCTTAATGTATTTTTCAAGGCAGATGTTATAAATGTCAATAAGAAGTGAGTCGATAGTTGAAGTGCTGCTTATAGTAAGTCCGGGAAGTGTGCCCTCAATAAAGGAGGGGAGGAGCTTGCCGTAGATAAAAGCATCCATATCGTCTTTATAGGTGTTATAGGCAGCGGTGAATTCATCAGAGCCTGTATCGTATAATGCACCTATAATAGCTTCCTTTAAAAGTCTGCTGATGCCGTCGGGACCGAGCAATTCGTTGATATCTATAAAGTTGTTTATTACGCCCATATCGTAGTTGCCCTTCAATATGCCGCTTACAACCTTATTGTTATCGCCCATAAAGCCGAGAAGACCTCTGAGAATTGCAATGTCATCGCCGGTGCGCTTCATGCCGGTCGGCCAGTTTTTGAGGTTGATGTCGTCACCGAACTGACCGAGTGCAGCTTTTATGGCCTTTGTTGTAAGATAGTCCAGAGCATTGTCGACCTCAAGAGCTCTTTTCAGAAGGTCAAGAGTACTGCAAAGGCCGTTGACATCTCTCAGGTCAACGTTTATGTTAAGGCTTTCAACAAGAGGAAAATAAATACCCTCGCCGTTGTTCTGGCTTGCGAGGATTTTATCAATCTCATCAAGGGTTAATTTTGCGCTTTCTTTGTTGGTGACGGTTGTAGCTGTTTTTAAGGTTGAAGTGAATTTATCACCCTCAACGGCAGCTGCCGCAACCGAAAGGCAGCTTAATGCCATAATAATGCTGAGCATTAAGCAAAGTGTTCTTTTTAATGTTTTCATAAATATTACCTCCGTTCTGTTTTTGTTAACAGTTCCGTAACATAATAATACTACGCCAAAGGCACTGTAGTCAATAAAAAAGTGATGTTTATCTGCGAAAAATCAAAAAATTTTATATTTTTTCATTATAAAAAAATAATTCTGCAACAGTTTTAAAAAATAGTGTTTTACTGTTGATTTTTTTTCGCTTCAGGTGTATTCTATATAGTGTATATTTTTATGGAAAGAAGGGACGTATAATGAAGAAAATCATTGAAGTAACAGGTATGCATTGCGGTCACTGTGAAAAGGCTGTTGAGGACGCTCTTAAGGCTATTGACGGTGTTTCAAAGGTAAAGGCTGACCGTGAAAAGAATATTGTTACCCTTACAATGAAGAATGACATTGACGAAAAGCTCTTTATTGAAGCGATTGAAA
>JBGVGP010000116.1:0-4173 GCA_045121735.1 Acutalibacteraceae bacterium | reverse complement strand
CGGTAAGCCTTTCCTTGATGATGCTGAATTCGTGAAGCAGTCGAACCCCGAGGCTTATGAAAACGAGTATGAGGGTGTAGCAAACGGTACAGGCGGCAATGTTTTTGATAATGTTACTGTCAGAGAGATTACCGATGAAGAAATAGAAGGCTTCGATATGATTTATAACGGTGTTGACTGGGGCTGGTTCCCGGACCTTTATGCATTTATGCGTGTGGCTTATGTTCCTTCACAGCACACCCTTTATATCTGGCAGGAGTTTACCGCAAACAAAATGTCAAATAAAAAGACGGCGGACAAGCTCTTTGAACTCGGTATAACAGGTAACGATTTGATTACCTGCGATAATGCTGAAAATAAGTCGGTAGGTGATTATAAGTCCTACGGCCTTCTTGCAAAAGCGGCAATCAAAGGGCCGGGAAGCCGTGATTATTCCTATAAGTGGTTGCAGTCACTTAAAGAAATTGTTATTGATAATGTGCGTTGTCCCGTTGCTTGCCGTGAATTCCTTGAAAAGGAATACGAAAGAGATAAGGAAGGCAATGTAATAAGCGGCTATCCCGACGGTGACGACCACACAATAGATGCGGTGCGCTATGCAACCGAGAGATTATGGAGGCGAAAAGGTGTTTGAGAAATTAAAAGATTTTTTTAAGAAGGTGAGAGATTTGTTCAGTAAAAACGATATAAAAACGGTTTTCGGTACCGATGCAGCAATCAGTGAGGTAATGAGCGAAAAAATAACCGAGTGGCTTAATGCTTACAGAGGTGCAGCTCCTTGGATTGACAACTATGTGAAAAGCCTCAAAATTGAGGAAAGCATCTGCCGTGAGTTTGCCGATGTTGTTATGAGTGAAATGACCGTAAGCGTTTCAAACAAGAAGCTTGATGAAATCGTGCAGAAAAACATCTCAATGCTTACTGAAAACCTGCAGTCAGGTATTGCACTTGGTTCTTTCGTTCTGAAGCCTCTCGGTGAGGATAAGGCTGAATTCGTAACTGCTGACAAATTTGTTGTACTTTCCTTTGATGATAACGGAAGGGTTGACGATATTGCCTTTATAAGCAAAAAGGTTGTTGCGCAGAACGATATCTATTACCGTTTTGAAAGGCATACCCTTGACGAAAACGGACTTACAATAAAAAACTATGCTTATCACTCAAAAAGTGAGGGTAGCCTCGGTACACGCTGCGAATTGTCAGAGGTTTATTCCTGGGCAAACTTACCCGAGGAGATTACATATCCTGCTGACAGGGTTGATTTCGGTTATTACCGTAACCCTATCAAGAATGAAATTGACGGCTCCTTTAACGGTATAAGCGTATTCGATGGAGCAATGGAGCTCATCAGAAAGGCTGATATCCAGTTTGGTCGTCTTGAATGGGAATTTGAAAGCGGTGAAAGGGCAATCAACGTTGACATTACTGCTCTCGCTGCTGTTCCTACCCGTGACGAAAAAGGTAAAACCGTATACAGAACACCGAAGCTTAATAACAGGCTTTACCGTGGACTTAATCTTGATACCGGCAACGGTGAGCTTTATAAGGAATTTTCTCCCGAGTTCCGTGAAGAGAGCATCATAAACGGTCTTGAGCAGATGCTCCGTAAGATTGAGTTTATAGTAGGTCTTGCCTACGGTGATCTTTCAAAGACGGATATCGTTGAAAAGACAGCTGAAGAAATCAAGCACTCAAAAAATCGCAAGTACAACAGAGTTAATGCTATCGAAAGAAACCTGCAGACCTGCCTTGAAGACTTTATTTATGGCTTAAGCTTCTACAACCGTCTTTCCAAAAGCGGATATACAGTAAACTGTAACTTCGCAGACAGCATTCTCACAAATGAAGAAGCCGAGCGCAAACAGGATGCGCAGGATGTTGCAATGGGTGCAATGAATCTATATGAGTACCGTATGAAATGGTACAACGAGGACGAAGCTACCGCAAAAGCAAAAATAGCGGAAAGCGCAACCGAAGGCACAACAGAGGTGCTTGAATAATGTACACTTCAAATGAGCTTGAAGCTCTTTCAATGTCCTTTGACAGTCAGATGAAGAGGCTTCAGGATGAGGTTATGTCTGACCTGGTGAGAAGGCTTGCAATCAACGGTGAAATTACCCGTGCAGCTGATTGGCAGATTAACCGTCTTTATGAGCTCGGCGAATCAAAAGAAAAAATCGAAAGGTTTATTCAGAGGTCACTTAAGTTAAGTGATGAGGAAATGACTGAGCTTTATAAAGAGGCTCTTGAAAGCGGATATGCACGTAATGAGGGCATTTATAAAAAGGTGGGTGCAGACTTTATCCCATTTAAAGAAAATGCCCTTCTTCAGCAATATATTGCCGCAGTTGCCAAGCAGACCACAGAGGAAATGCACAATATTTCACAATCCCTCGGCTTTGCCGTTAAAAATGCCGACGGAACGCTTTCCTTTAAGCCGATAGCTCAATATTATCAGGACACCCTTGACAATGCCATTAACGGCATTGCAAGCGGTGTTTTTGATTATAATACAGCACTGAACAAAGCCGTCAAGGAAATGACGAACAGCGGCCTTCGTACTGTCGACTACGCTTCAGGGTGGAGCAACCGCATTGACGTTGCTGCAAGACGTGCAATTATGACAGGTATGTCACAGCTGACGGGCAAGGTTAACGAAATGAACGCTGAAAAGCTCGGTACTGATACCTATGAGGTAACATGGCACAGCGGTGCCCGTCCTTCACATCAGGTGTGGCAGGGTAAGTGGTACACAATGGAGGAGCTTATTTCCGTATGTGGTCTCGGTACCGTGACGGGCTTGAACGGAGCAAACTGTTATCACGATTATTATCCTGTTATACCGGGCATATCAGTACCTACATATACTGCAGAAGAGCTTGAGGAGATGAACTGTAAGGAAAACACTCCCGTAAAGTATGAGGGCAAGGAATACACCAAATACGAAGCCTTACAGCGTCAGCGCAGGCTTGAAACCACTATGAGGGCACAAAGGCAGAAGATAAAGCTCCTTGAAACAGGTGAGGCTGACGAGGATGATATAATTGCCGCCCGTTGCCGTTACAGAGGTACAAGCCAGGAATACACCCGCTTTTCAAAGGCTATGGATTTACCGATTCAGAGAGAGCGTGTTACCGTTGACGGGTTGGGGAATATAGGTCAGGGTAAGTGGAAACTGCCTACTGCTAATATGGCAAAGCACCGAGAGTATAAAGGTACTACTTGGAGCAAAACGGGTAAAAAAATCACCGAAAAAGAATATAATGATTTAATGAAGCACGCCAATAAAAAAGGCATAAAGCTTGTCAGTTTTCAGAATTTCGATGGTGATGTTCAGCTTATACATGAAATGCTCGATGATGCTGAAGTTATCATAAATGATTTTCCTGAACTTCGAGAGGGCAAATACAAGTTGCAAATACATAATTCTTTCAATATGGCTGATGCCGATTTTGCTGAAACGAAAGGTAGAAATAAGGTTTATATAAATAACTATGCGTTTCGAGACAGGAAACTTTTGGCTGAAGAGTACGACAGACTTGTAAAAGAAAAATGGTTTGTTGCAGAAACGGATTATAGGTCAATCATTAGGCACGAATTGGGACATGTAATAGAAAGTGTTTACGGATTATCGTCTAAAAACATATCAAAGAATATTTTAAACGCTTCGACAGAAACTGTTTTGGATTATGTAACACAAAATCTTTCTGAATATTCGGGCTCGAGAGATGATTGCAAAGAAATAATTTCAGAAGTTTTTTCAGGTATATATTCAAAAACAGACAATAAATTTGCCTTGAAATTTTATAATGAATGTGTTAAAATAATTAGTAGAAGAGGAGTTGATTGAAATGACCACTAATACAGAAATAATGTATTGGAAAAAGAATAAAGATTGGTATGAAAAAGATCCTCAGGGTCAGTATATTTTTCGGGTGAAAGAAAGCGCTCCTGAAAGAGCTAAAGAAAGTTTTAAACTTTGGGAAGAACATCAAAACAAATAATATTTCTAACCGTCCTACCAGGGCGGTTTTCTTATACCCAAAAAGGAGGTATCTTTATGAAAAAGATTTTAGCATAAATACCAGTTGACTTAAGCACCTTAACGGGTGCTTTTTTCATATCCAAAATTACCCCGTCAGAGGTTATCTGACTGACTTTCAACTGCAGACA
>JBGVGP010000115.1:0-6531 GCA_045121735.1 Acutalibacteraceae bacterium | reverse complement strand
CGCACAACGGGGCAGTCGGCAAACTGTGCGCCCGTTGCCTTTACCGTTTCTGCCACCTCAACGCTTACGTGAGGCTCAATGGTGCTCATATCAATACAGATTTTACCTTCCTTAAGGTAGGGGAGCATAAGCTCATAGGCGTCTTTTACATGCTTGGAGGTAGGAATCATCGTAATAATAATATCAGCATTTTTTACAATTTCAATTTCGTCCTTACAGCCGACACAGCCTAAGGAAGCAAGCTTGTCTATCTGGCTTTGCTTGTGGTCGCAGGCAAAAACTGTATCGTCATGCTTTTTTACAATATTCTCGCACATTGATTCGCCCATAATGCCAAGACCGATAAAACCGATTTTCATATAATCACCTTCTTTTAAATTTCCTTTGTAGTATAGCATAAAACAGATTTAAATATCAATAGAATATCTTTACATTATGCTGTCACTGTGATAAAATACCCGATGTAAAATGAAAGAAGGTGTAAAAGTGTCAGTCAGTTCAAAAAGCAGAAATATCGATATGTGTAACGGCTCACTTTTTAAAAGCATAATTCTGTTTTCCGTGCCCCTTATGCTTTCGGGCATTCTTCAGCTTTTTTTTAATGCCGCTGATGTTGTGGTAGTAGGTAAGTTTGCAGGTGACGAATCACTTGCCGCCGTTGGTGCAACCACCACGCTTATAAATCTTCTTACTAATCTTTTTATCGGCCTTTCCGTAGGTGCAAACGTGCTTGTTGCAAACTATTACGGCGCAAGACAAAAGCGTGATGTGCACGAAACCGTGCATACGGCAATGACCATAAGTGCCTTTTGCGGCGTTTTCCTTACGGTTGTCGGCTTTATAGCGGCTCCTTTTCTTCTTGGGCTTATGCAGACTCCCGACGATGTTATTGACCTTTCCGTTATTTATCTTCGTACCTACTTTTTTGGTATGCCTGCCGTTATGATTTATAACTTCGGCAGTGCAATTCTCCGCGGTACAGGTGATACAAAAAGAGCCCTTTATATACTCTTTTCATCGGGCGTTGTCAATGTTGTATTCAATATGATTTTCGTTATTGTATTTAGCTGGGGCGTTTTCGGTGTAGGCCTTGCTACGGTGATTTCACAGGTGCTTTCCGCTGTGCTTATCGTTATATGCCTTTTAAGAGAAAAAACAGACGTGCGCCTTGAATTAAAGAAGCTTCGTATTTACCGTAAAAAGCTGCTTCGCATTATGCAGATAGGTATCCCTGCAGGCTTTCAGGGTATGCTTTTCTCTCTTTCAAATACGGTGATACAGTCTTCTATAAACGGCTTCGGCAAGGTTATAGTTGCCGCCTCTGCCGCTTCTGTCAGCGTTGAGGGCTTTGCATTTACCTCTATGAATGCTTTCCATCAGGCGGCAGTATCCTTCACAAGTCAGAATATCGGAGCTCGAAGGTACGAAAGAGTCAATAAGATTCTTTATGTGTCGCTTTCTTATGTTGTTATTGTGGCTGTATTCTACGCCTTCCTTTTCCTTACCTTCGGTAAAAATCTTATCGGCTTTTATTCCGCAAGCCCCGAGGTTATTCAAGAGGGCGCAAAAAGACTTTCAATAATTGCAGGCAGCTATGTGCTTTGCGGAATGATGGATGTTACAAGCGGCTCCTTAAGAGGTATGAACTATTCCTTTACGCCGATGCTTGTTTCTCTTATCGGTGTATGTCTTTTCCGTGTTGTATGGGTATCAACGATTTTCCGGCTTGAAGCCTACCACACAATTGAAACGATTTATTATTCTTACCCCATAAGCTGGGGCTGTACCTTTGCGGCACACTTTGTTACCTTTATAATTGCTAAAAAGCTGTTGCGAAAAAAGATAAAAGCAGCTTGATTAAAAGTGAAAAAATCAGCACCTTCAGGTTGAACTGAAGGTGCTTTTACTTTTATTCAGTGTCTTGCTTTTCGGGAGAGAATACCTCTCTTATAATTTCCTTTGAGGGAGGCTTTATAACCTCTCTTACGGGAGCGTTGGACATTGATGTGTGGTCTATAAGATTAAGATTTACGCTTTCAATTATTTCAACGGGAGGTGATTTTTTCTTTACGGGAAGGAAAATATTTTCGCTGAAATAGTCGTTTTCTGCCGGATATGCTGCAATTGCCTTTAACTTCTTTCTCTTTTTCTTAAGCTGTAGGTTAAAGAGAATTACGCAAAGCATAGCAAATACTGTAAACAGAGTGATTACAAGACCGGCCTTAAAGCCGGGAACACTGTAGGAAAATTCAATAGTGTGCTCACCCTTTGTAACCTTAACTGCAAGAAGAGCGTCTGCAAGCTTGATAATATCGTTTTCTGAAACCTTTTTGCCGTCTACATAAACATTCCAGCCTGAGTTGTAGGGGATAGATGTGTAAACAAGGCAATCGTCAGCAGCAGTAAAGCTGCCCTTGATGAAGGTGTCTTCAAATTCTTCAATGTTAACCTGAGTCTTAGAAAGACGCTTGTAGCCCTTTGCTAAAATTTCCTCGTCAATACCGTAAGCACAGAATTTAACCGTGCCTGTATTTGCTTCAACGGGGATATTCACGGTAACGACCTGACCCTTTGTTAGATAACCGAGGTCGAAAATGCAGTTCTGCGTCATATCCTGGGTTATTACGCCGTTAGGCAAGTTGATAGTAGCATCCTTGTTCTCTCTGCCTGTTGCTTCAAAATACACGTAAATATTGCCGTCAGAAGGCGCAACAATACGGTAGGTTGCGGAAGCATCAAGCTCGTCGGAGCGCTTGTCATAGAACTGACTGTATGAGGTTGTGTCGAAGAAGGGCTCAAGGTTTGAGTAGCTTATTCCGTCAACGGGAATTTCTATAAAGGGAGTACCGAGACCGCCTGTTGCAAGGTCGAAGAAGTCACCCTGAAGCTCAAAGGGATTTGAGCCCGAGTCCTCCCAATCCTTGTGGTAGGCCTCTGTTTCCCACTGTGCAAGGCTGTTTGAAGCGCAGTAAGCAAGGGGAAGATAATAATTGTTCTGATAGGCTACATACTTGTCGTAGCTGCTTACCTGTGTGTAATTTGGAGATGAGGCGTGAACATCGGGAGTTGAGTTGTTTACGATGTACTTCATTGCAAACATCATATTATACACAGGAGTCTGCGGATTATAGGTGTAGCTGTTTATTTCGTTACTCATCATACCGAGGTCATACTGCAGATTTGCAAGCTCCTCAAAGGCCATTGATGAGAAAACAGAAGCACCGTTGTAATAGTACCAGCTGGGGTCCATTCTTGTGCGAAGGCTCGAAAGCTCCATACGGTAAAAATTATCCTGCTCGGCTTCGTCAAGGCTGTCCTTGATTACGGTGAAGCTGTCATAATCAGAAACATAGGGTGTTTTATCAACGGAGATTTCCATTGTGCTTGTGTCGCACATTACGGCCTCACTGCAGCAGCATACAAGCAGCAGCGCGGCAACCGAAGCGGCACGGTAACGCTTGTCCTTGAAAACTGAAAGAATTACAACAAAAATAACTATAAGAAGGAAGGAGAGAAGCACAGTGCCTGTTGTAACGTTTTTGCTTGTTATTTCGTCAACAAGAATAATAAAGGCAAAAAGACCTGCGCCGACTCCGCCTATTGCAGTCATTGAAAACTCATTGAGTCTTATAAATACCTTATATGCAATTATAAGAAGCACAAAGGAATAAATGAAGGACTGACGGTAGGGAAGGTCGTTGGGGAAGTGGAAGGCGTGCCATACATAGTTGGGGATATTCAGGCTGAAGCTGAAATAAAGAACTGCAAGAAGAGAAAGTGTGCCGATTTTTTCCTTTTTGCTGATTGTTTTTGAGAAGAAATAAAGAGGAGCAAGAATAAGGGTGAGAATACCGCAATATACATTGGGAAGAACATCGTCACCGCTGCTTCTTATGGTTGTTGTAAGGTTTGCAAGGTGGTTTGCAAAGAAATCAAAGTAGGAAAAATAAACCTCGGAATCATCCGGGAAGGGGTTTGAGGTTGCAGAGCAGTCGGTAAGAATTCTGTAAACGGGAATAAGAACAACTGCCATAAGACCTGCCGCCGTGATAGAGCCCAGACCGAAAATAAAGGCTGAACGGAAAAAGCGGTTGTTTGAAAGTGAAGCGACAAGGCCTTTTTTGTTCTGTGCAAAGCGTGTGCTTACAAGACTTTCGGTTGAGTAGCTTGTAAAGAAATAGTAGAAGAAATATATTACCGAGAAAATGCAGAGCATAAATGAGATATAGTAGTTTGAAAACATGCTCAGTGCAAGCACGGTAACATAGGTGCGCATTTTTCCGTGATTGATAATACGCTCAATTCCGTAAATGAGAATAGGCAGAAGGAACATAGCGTCAAGCCACATAACGTTCCAGTAATAAGCAAGCATGTATCCGCAGAATGCATAAAGCACACCGAAGGCACAGGTAGCAAGGCTCTGGTTTCGGATAGATTTTTTTACATAATAGGTAAACGATGCACTGCTTAAGGCTGCTTTTACAAGCACCATAACACCTATTGCCACGGGAATATTATTGTGGCTGAAAAAGAAGATAATTGCGGTCAGCGGGCTTGAAAGGTAGTTAAAGAAATTACCTAAAAAACAGCTTCCCAGACCGCTTGTCCAGGAATAAATAAGGCTGTCACCGCTTTTTACCCTTTCGTATAATTCAGCAAAAAGAGGGCCGTACTGATGATAAAGGTCCATTCTTAAAACGGTCTTGTCACCAAAGGGCACTACTCTGTTGCAAAGATAAATTATCAGCATAGTTGCTGCCGCGGCAAAAAACGAGATAAATATGTAGCTGTAATTCTGCCACAGCTTCTTTTCTTTGTTAAGCATTGTGTTCCTTCTTTCCCAATAATTTTTTATTATCTTATATAATACAATATTTATAGAAAGTCCGCAAGGTGTTTTTATTAATATTTTTGTTCTAAAGCCTGCAACTTAAGCATATATTGAAGCAGAAAACTAAAAGAGGTGACGGCTTTGGTAAAAGAAATTAAGGACAAGGATTTTATAAGTGCGCTGAGCATTATAAAGGGTGAGCTTAAAAATAAGCTTTATTCCCTTGACGAGGAAATTAAGCTTCAGACGGCAGAAATAAGACTGAGGACAGGCAAGCCTGTGGTGCTTTTCGGCACATACGGCTGCGCCTTTCTTTCCTACGGACAAGGTCTTACGAAAGAAAGGGAGAAAAGCTTTGTATGCTACAGTCAGGATATGAACGAAATTTTCTCACGGCTTTGCTCCTTTTCTGTTCATTCTCATCTGCAAAGCATAGTTAACGGTTTTATTACCGTTCAGGGCGGCCACCGTGTAGGAATATGCGGCACGGCAGTTACCGACAGCACAGGGGCAGTAAGCTCGGTAAGGGATATATCCTCGCTTAACATAAGAATTGCCCGTGAAAAAAGGGGCTGTGCCGAGGTTATTTATAATACCCTGTTTCATTCGGGTCTGCAAAGTATAATCATTGCAGGGGCGCCTATGAGCGGCAAAACCACGGTGCTTCGAGACCTTGTAAGGCTGATTTCCGATTCTGAGAATTCAAAAAAGGTATGCGTAATTGACGAGCGTCAGGAGGTTGCCGCAATGAACGCAGGCTTTTGTCAGCGTGATGTGGGACTCAACACCGACGTATTTGACCTTTATCCGAAGGACAAGGCTGTTATCAGTGCTATTAAAACCATGTCACCGCATATTATTGCAATGGACGAGCTTTGTACTGACAGTGAAACACAGGCAGTAAGTCTTGCCGTTAACAGTGGCGTTAAATTTATTGTTACGGTTCACGCGGCTGATTATACAGAAATACTTTCACGTCCGCTTATAAAAAAGCTGCTTCGCACCTATTCCTTTGAAAAGCTTGTGCTTCTTAAAAAGGATAAGCCGGGACAGCTTGAGGGGATTTACGATGCAAAGGAGCTTCTTGATGAAATTATCGGGCGGGATATTGGTCTTGGCGAGTGTGATATTTACGGGAGTGATGTTATCCTTACGGCTTAAAAAGCGTAAGGAGGCTCTTTGTGAAACAGTTATGTTTATTTCGCAGGTAAGCATGGAAATTGAATTTGTAAGCCTGCCGCTTTTTGAAATACTGAAAAAAATTGCCGAGTGTGACTGCTGTAAAAGTCTTGATTTTATACCCCTGTGTATTGAAAACCGTAAAAGGGGAGAGGATTTTTCTGTCTGCTGGGAGGCTGCGGTCGAAGCCTCCTGCTTACCGATGAAACGGGAGGAAAGGCAGAAGCTTAAAAGCTTAAGCGGACTTCTCGGCACAAGTGATGCGAGTGGTCAGAAAAATATGCTTTCACTGTATGGCAGTTATTTTTCCTCCTATTACCAAAATGCGGTAAAGGAGTATGAAAAATACGGAAAAATGTGTGTAACATTAAGTGTGGTTATGGGAACAGGGATTTTTATATTGCTTATCTAGAGGTTTATATGAGGAGGAATTTAAATGGAGGTTGACCTGATTTTTAAAATAGCAGGGATAGGTATAGTTGTGGCTGTGCTCAATCAGATTTTAAGCCGAACGGAAAAAG
>JBGVGP010000114.1:0-11397 GCA_045121735.1 Acutalibacteraceae bacterium | reverse complement strand
CGAAATGAGGATGACGCAAAGAACAAGACCGAGAAGAAGATTCATCACTGCACCGGCAGAAATGATTATCATTTTTTTCCAGGTTTTCTGGTTACAGTAGGCTCTTTCATCATCGCTCTCCTCACCTTCACCCTCCATGCTGACAAAGCCGCCTATAGGGAAAAGACGAAGGGCATATTTGGTTTCTTTGCCCTGCTTTTTTAAAATAGTCGGACCCATACCGATTGCAAATTCATTTACCTTTACGCCGAAAAGCTTGGCAAAGATAAAGTGACCGAATTCATGTATAGCAATAATAAGACCGAAGAAAAGCACACCGATTATAATCGGCACACCCTTGGCCTTTATATCTGCAACGGTAAGAAGAAAATTAAAATCCATGGAAAAACGCCTTACAGGAAATATCCTGCCTTTCTGAAAATAGAGTATTTACCTTTTTTATTTTATGCTGCTTTTTACAAGCTCTCTTGCATTTCTGTCCGCCTCTAAGATTGCCTCAAGGCTTCCGCCGACAGTGTTTTCTGCCTTTTCCATAGCAAGAGAAACCATATCAGCAATCTGTAAAAAGCCGATTTTACCCTCACGGAAAAGCTCATTTGCCATTTCGTTGGCACCGTTTGCAATACAGGGGTAAAGTCCTCCCCTTGTAATAGCCTCACGGCAAAGATTAAGACACGCAAAGGTTTCATAATCGGGCTTATAGAAGGTAAGGTTGGGATGCTCCCACAGATTAAGCTTTTTAACGGGAGACTCGAAGCGTTCGGGATAGGTAAGCGCGTACTGAATGGGAATTCTCATATCAGGCTCACCTAACTGCGCTATAACTGAGTTATCATTATATTCAATAAGTGAATGAATAATGCTTTCGCGGTGAACAACAATGTCTACCTTATCAGGTGCAATATCAAAAAGCCATACTGCTTCAATAAGCTCAAGACCCTTGTTCATCATTGTGGCACTGTCAACAGTAATTTTTGCGCCCATGCTCCAATTGGGATGCTTAAGCGCCTGGGCAACGGTTACGTCCTTTAATTCCTCTCTTGTTCTGCCGAAGAAGGGGCCGCCCGATGCTGTTAATATGATTGACTTGAGCTCGTCCTTTTTATTCATGCCCTGAAGGCACTGAAAAATTGCACTGTGCTCACTGTCAACGGGAAGAATGGCAATGCCCTTTTCCTTTGCCTTGCCCATTACAAGCTCACCGCCTGCAACAAGGGTTTCCTTATTGGCAAGGGCAATGTTTTTGCCCTGCTCAATAGCGCAAAGGGTAGGTCTTAAGCCTGCAATACCTACAACGGAGTTAAGCACCGTATCAGCCTCAGAAAGACAGGCGCATTCACAGACGCCCTCCATACCCGAAAGCACTTTTGTATCAGTATCGGCAACGGCAATTTTAAGTGCAGCTGCAGCCCTTTCGTCAGCCATTGCGGCAAATTTCGGCTTATACTGTCTTATCTGCTTTTCAATTTCAGCCACATTTGTTGAAGCAGTTAGTGCCACTACCTCGTAGTCTCTTTTATCCACAACGTCAAGTGCCTGAGTGCCTATTGAGCCCGTTGAGCCCAATATTGTAAGCTTCTGTGCCATAAGAATTCTCCTTTAAAAATTACTGAAGGCTGCTTATAAGGTTGAGAATACAGTAAAGTGTGGGTGCAACAAAGATACAGCTGTCAAAGCGGTCCATAATACCGCCGTGACCGGGAATAAGCTTACCGTAGTCCTTGATGCCGAAATTACGCTTGATAACTGATGCTGAAAGGTCACCGAGCATACTCACAAGAGAAAGCACCATTGAAATGGGGATTATGTAAAGATATTTTGTTGCGCTTTCACCGAAAAGTGCATAGCCGTAAAGATTCTGACAGCCAACGGTGAAAATATAAAGGATAAGCACATTGAGTGCAGCAGTAATAACAACACCGCCGATTGCACCCTCAACTGACTTTTTGGGGCTTATAACGGGTGCCATTTTGTGCTTGCCGAATTTTACGCCTACAACATAGGCAAAGGTATCGGTAAACCATGAGCATGAGAAGGCAAGACCTACAAAGAATACACCTGCATCGTGGGTATAGCCGCTGAACCAATCTGCAATATTGTTAAGTCTTAAAAAGCATGAAAATGCAAAGGGAAGTGCAAGAGAAGCCATAAATGCAGCTGAAGCGTGGGTAAATTCAATTTTCTCATGGAAGAACACCATAAGACTCATAAGTAAAAGAACATAAATACCGTAAAGCACGCCTGCTGAAGGAAGTGCAATACCGAAGCCGTAAGCTAGCACGGAGAAAAGGCTTACTGTACACGCAACGGTAAAAAGCACCTTGCTTTTACCGCCAACTGCTTTTATTATCTCATAGGTTGCAACAGGAGCAAGAAGTGAAAGAATAACTGTTACAACAGGTCTTACATCAAATGAAATAGCTACAAGGAAGCCTGCAAGTGCAAGAACAATTATAACAAAGGATATTGTTCTGTCCTTTTGTAATACTTTTCTTTTTTCTTTATTTTCCATTTTGTTTCACCTTTCTGCTTCCTTTTAAGGAAGAGGTTTATTTTTTATTTAAGCCGTATTATTACAGCATTTTTTTCAAATTTAATCACACTCCGCCGAAGCGTCTGTTACGCTTGCCGTACTCTTCAATAGCACGGTCAAGGTCAGCGGGTGTGTAGTCGGGCCAGAGAACATCGTCAATGTAAATTTCCGAATATGCAGACTGCCACAGAAGATAGTTTGAAAGTCTGTACTCTCCGCTCGGTCTTATAATAAGGTCGGGGTCAGGCTGACCTGCAGTATAAAGGCCGTCTGAAATCATATCCTCGGTAATATCCTTCGGATCAAGAATCCCCTCTTTTACCTTTTGTGCAAGGTCCCTTACGGAATGGACTATTTCGTCTCTGCCACCGTAATTGACGGCAATATTTATATAGGTTTTGTTTTTACTGTCAGATTTTTCCTCAACGGTATCCATAAGCTTTACTATGTCCTTGGGCATTCCCTCACGGGCACCTATAAATCGGATATGATAGCCTGCCTGCTCGTTTTCGAGGTAACGCTCCTGCATTTCGTCAAGGTATCTGCGAAGAAGATTCATAATGGCTGTTACCTCAACCTTTGAGCGCTTCCAGTTTTCGGTTGAAAAAGCGTAAAAGGTAACGTATTTTACTCCTATATCCGAGCAATACTGACAGATGTTTCTGAAAACCTCTGCGCCAACCTTGTGACCCTCGGTGCGCTTGAGTCCTCTTTGCTTTGCCCAACGTCCGTTACCGTCCATAATTATGGCAATATGCTCGGGTAAGTTTTCAAATTTCTTTTCCATTATTCCGTCTCCCGTTAAAATCTGCTTTAAGTTATAATATGGATAAAAGGGGCTGTAATAAACAGCCCCGCAATACCTTCATCAGATAGACATAATTTCCTTCTGCTTTGCATCGCAGATGGTTTCAATTTCCTTTGTGTAACTGTCGGTAATCTTCTGCATTTCCTTTTCTGCATCCTTAAGATCATCCTCTGTAATTTCACTGTTCTTCTTCATAGCCTTAAGCTTTTCGATGCAGTCACGGCGGATTGAGCGAACAGCAACCTTTGAATTTTCAGCAATCTTCTGAATATCCTTAACAAGCTCCTTACGTCTGTCCTCAGTGAGAGGAGGGAAGGTAAGACGGATAACTGAGCCGTCGTTCTGGGGATTGATGCCAATGTCTGAGGTCTGAATAGCCTTTTCAATTGCCTTGAGAACGCTCTTATCCCAGGGCTGAATTGTAAGCACTCTTGCTTCGGATACTGAAACAGATGCAAGCTGATTGATAGGTGTGGGTGAGCCGTAGTAGTCAGCAGTTACCTTGTCAAGAATCTGGGGATTTGCACGGCCTGCACGGATTGCGCCGTACTCTGTCTGTAATGCTGTAACGGTTTTGCCCATTTTGGTTTTAGCGGTTTCGTATACTGTCTTCATAATTTTATCCTCTTTCTTATAAAGTATATTTATGTATTTATTCTTTTACAACTGTACCGATGTTTTCGCCCTCGAGTGCCCTTACGATATTCTGAGGGTCATCAAGATTGAAAACAAGAATTGAGATGCCGTTATCTCTGCAAAGAGAAGCAGCTGTGCTGTCCATTACCTTAAGGCCCTTGGAAAGCACCTCCGAATGGGTGAGCTCATCGTATTTTACTGCATCGTCAAACTTGTTGGGGTCCTTATCGTAAACACCGTCAACATTTGTTGCCTTAAAGATGATTTCTGCATCGATTTCTGCTGCTCTTAAGGCTGCTGCAGTATCTGTTGAGAAGAAGGGGTTACCTGTACCGCAGCCGAAGATAACTACATTACCTGCTTCGAGGTATTCCACTGCCTTTCTCTTTGTGAAAATCTCTGCAACCTGAGGCATTACAAGGCCTGTAAGCACCTGTGCCTTTACGCCGAGCTGCTCAAGTGTATCCTGTAAAGCAAGGGAGTTAATTGTTGTTGCAAGCATACCCATCTGGTCAGCTCGGGGTCTGTCCATTTCACCGCTTGAGCGTCCGCGCCAGAAATTGCCGCCGCCGACAACGATGCCTATCTGTGTGCCCATTTCAGTACATTCTTTAATTACCTTACAAACGGTGGTAACCATGTCAAAATCAAGACCCTTACCCTCTGCGCCTGCAAGCACCTCTCCGCTTAATTTAAGGAGAATTCTTTTGTATTTAGACTGCATTTCAATGCACCTCCGAATTCCTTTTTGTTTATTTTACTAAATATCGGCTTAACTGTAAAGACCTTTTTTGATTTTTAACCGATAATTTTTATTTCTTCCTCACCCTCGTGAGCTGAAGAAGCTGAAAAACGAAGGGTTTCAAGATTTTCTACATTCTCACAGTAAAGACCGTGAGCGTAAGCATCGCAGACGTTTTCAAAATCTGCACGGCATTTTTCGATAAGCACATCCTTTGCATTCTTTATGTAAATGCAGGAATTCTTGCTCTTACGGATATCAACATCAATACCGGGACGAAGGTCATAAATGCCGCAGTCCCACTTTGAGGTTTTGGTAAGGGTAACCCTTACATTTTCAAGGGTAACATCCTCGATGAGGTTATCCTCTGTGCCGTGGATAAGGATGCCGTTTTCACCCTTACAGGTGATATTGCGAAAGCGCACATTTTTAATGTGACCGCATTTTGTATTTGTATCTCGTCGGAAGGCTGTTATTGCAACGGGCTCTGCACTGCCCCACCAGTCGGGACAGAAGCGGCGTGTTTCGATAATAATATCGGAGAAGGTAACATTTTCAACGTTGCCGCCGTCTCTTATCTGAATTGAAAGACCTCTGTTTGACCTTGAAATTGTACAGTCGGAAACAATTACGTTGCGGAAATCACCAACACCCTCAGTGCCTATTTTAATTGCGGCAGAGGTTGAGGTGAGTGTACAGCCGCTGATAACAACATTTTCTGTAGGTCCGTATTCACTGTTTCCCTTTGAAGCCTTGAGACAGATGCAGTCATCGGCACAGGTTACGTGACAGCCTAAAATTCTTACGTTTGAACAATGGTCGGGGTCGATACCGTCACTGTTTGCAACATCAAGAGGGTTAAGGATACGGATATTCTGAATAAGCACATCGTCACAGCCTGCAGGATGAAGCGTCCAGAAGGGAGCATCCTTTACAGTAACATCCTTTACTGTAATATGATTACTGTTTTCGATGTAAATTGTTGTAGGACGGGGATAGAAATTGCCTGTTACGTAGTACTGATCCTTTCTTTCAACAAAGGCGTAGCAGTTAGCATCAATTGTACCCTCACCGCTGATTACTGCACCGTGAGCCTTGTAGCCGTAGATAAAGGCAAAGGAGGGCTTGCCTGTAACAGGGTTACCTACAAGGGCAGTTTTCGGGTCGTTTATTGTTTCGCAGGGACGGATGTAGGAGTTTATATCAGAGGAGGCCTTTAAAACAGCGCCCTTCTGAAGATGAAGCTCAACATTTTCCTTTATCTGTATTGAATGGCTGTAATAGCTGCCGCTTTCAAGCACAACGGTACCACCACCGTTTGCGGCACATTCGTCAATAGCCTTCTGTATAGCGTCACCGTCATCGTGCACACCGTCAGCAAGAGCTCCGTAATTTTTTACGTTGTAATATATCATAGCTTTTCTCCTTATTTCTTTTCAAGCTTTGCGTAGTTTGCCATAAGCTTCTTTGTACCGGCATTTGTAAAGGCGATTTCAAGCATAAAGTCATTACCCATGGGCTTTGCAGAAACGACAACACCCTCACCGAATACTCTGTGATTAACGGTGTCGCCTGTTTTGTAGGTAACACCCGAAGCAGCAGGTGCGCTCTTTTTCTCTTCAACGGCACTCTTCTGCTTTGCGAGGTAGCCTCTGCCGTGGGAGCCGATATTTCTTTCGTACTCTCCGCGTACCATCTGCTCAAAGGACATCTGTGAGCTTTGCTGTCTGCCTGTTCTTTCGATAAAGGCATCGGGAATTTCAACCATAAAGCGTGAAACGGGATTACGGTTTGTTGAGCCGAAGAGCATACGCATATTTGCATGTGAAAGGAAAAGCTTCTGCTTTGCACGGGTAATGCCTACATAAGCAAGTCGTCTTTCCTCCTCAACATCCTCCTCACTGTACATGCTCTGATGGCCGGGGAATATTCCCTCCTCCATACCGGGAATGAAAACAACAGGGAATTCAAGACCCTTTGCAGAGTGTATTGTCATAAGAACAACGGAGTTCGCCTCGGTATCATAGTTGTCAAGGTCAGTAAGAAGCGCAGTTTCCTCAAGGAAGCCCGAAAGGGTTGCCTCCTCGTTTTCACTCTCATAGGTTTTAAGGTTGGAAACAAGCTCGGAGATGTTTTCGATTCTCTCCTCCCCTTTTTCCTTATCAAGACGAAGATAGGGAATGTACTCTGTCTTTTCCATAATTTTTTCAAAAAGCTCATCAAGAGGCATTGTGTCAACAAGCTCCTTGAGTGAGTTTATCATATCTGTAAACTCCATAAGCTTTTTGGCTGAACGCGAAAGCACCTCGTACTCATCGGCGTGAGAAAGCACCTCAAAAAGGCTGATGCCGAGACCCGTTGCAATTTCTGCCGCCTTGTTTACGGTAGCGTCGCCTATGCCTCTTTTAGGCACGTTGATAATTCTTCTCAGACGGATATTGTCAGCAGAATTATTCACAACGGTAAGGTATGCAATAGCGTCACGGATTTCAAGTCGGTCAAAGAATCGGTGACCGCCGATAACACGGTACGGTATACCTGAACGGGCAAGCAGCTGTTCAATGGTATTTGACTGTGCATTGACACGGTAGAGTATAGCGTGGTCGGAAAAATCGTATTTTTTACTGCCTACATTATCCACAATTGTTTCAACGATGAATTTCGCCTCGTCTCTTTCGTCATAGGCAGTATTTACAACAACCTTGTCACCGCCGCCGTTGGCTGTCCACAGGTTTTTTCCCTTACGCTTTTTGTTGTTTGAGATAACCTCATTGGCAACGTCAAGGATTGTCTGGGTCGAACGGTAGTTCTGCTCAAGACGGATAATTGTAGCGTTTGTGTAACGGCTTTCAAAGTTTAGAATGTTTTCGATAGTGGCTCCGCGGAAACGGTAAATGCTCTGGTCGTCGTCACCGACAACGCAGATGTTTCTGTGCCCTGCGGCAAGTAATTCAGTAAGACGGTACTGGGCGTGGTTAGTATCCTGATACTCGTCAACCATAATGTAACGGAACTTTTTCTGATAATATTCCCTGATTTCGGGATTGTTTTCAAGCAGCTTTACTGTGTTTACTATAATGTCGTCAAAGTCCATAGCGTCGGCCTTTTTAAGCTCTGCCTGATACATCTGATAAACTCTGCCGACCATAATTTTTCTTACGTCCTTGCCTGCAGTTTCACTGTAAAGATCAGGTGAAATAAGGCTGTCCTTGGCACGGCTGATTTCGTTCATTATGGTTTTGTAGGAAAGACTGCTTTCGGCAATGCCGAGCTGACGCTGACATTCCTTTATCATACGCTTTGAATCGTCGGTATCGTAGATTGTAAAGCTTTTTGTGTAGCCGAGGCTTTCACCGTCACGGCGCAGAATTCTTACACAGCTTGAATGGAAGGTTGATGCCCAGATATCCTTCGCATCATTTTCACCAAGCATTTTTTCAAGTCTTTCCTTAAGCTCTGCTGCCGCCTTGTTTGTAAAGGTGATAGCAAGAATCTGCCAGGGTCTTGCCGCATCAACACTCAGAAGATCTTCAATATCAAAGTATCTGTCATCGTCTCCGTCAAGGTACTGCTTCATTGCTTCAATATCATATTCCGACGGCTCAAAAGCAACCTCACGGCTTTCGTAGGCGTTACCGTATTTTACAATATTGGCAATACGGTTAACAAGCACAGTGGTTTTACCGCTGCCTGCACCTGCAAGTATAAGCACGGGACCCTTCACCTGAAAGATAGCCTTTTTCTGCATATCGTTCATTCGTGAAAAGTCCTTTTCAATTATTCTTTTTCTAAGTTCAAAAAATTCATTACTCGCCATTTTTTACCTCAAAAGCATAAACATAATAATTCATAATAATTCTACATTAAATTGCAAAAAAATACAACCTATAAAATAAAAATATATCATTTAATTTTCCTTGACTTAAGTTGAAAACAGCGTTAAAATGAACAGTATAAAACACTTTAAGGAGAAAGCTATGTCTATTGAAAAAGTAAGAGAATATATGAAGGAATTCGGCATGGAGGACAAGATACTTGAATTTGACGTTTCAAGCGCAACCGTCCCCCTTGCGGCACAGGCGCTCGGCACAGAGGAGGCAAGAATTGCAAAATCACTTTCCTTCCTTGTTGAGGATAAGGCAATTATTATTGTTACGGCAGGTACTGCAAGAATCAACAACAAAAGCTACAAAGCAATCTTTCACAAAAAAGCAAAAATGCTCTCACCCGAGCAGGTTGATGAGCTTATAGGTCACAAAATAGGCGGTGTCTGCCCCTTCGGTATAAACGAGGGAGTTGACGTTTACCTTGACGAATCACTCAAGGCCTTTGAAACCGTATTCCCCGCATGCGGCAGCAGCAACAGCGCAATTGAGCTTACTATTCCCGAGCTTGAAAAGCTTTCAGGGTACAAGGCCTGGATTGATGTGACGGGTGAGGTGCCTGCGGCACAGTAGTAAGTAGTAAGTAAGGGACCACAAAAATTCCAAGTCATTTTATAATGATAAAAAGATTTAGTTCTACACATAAAAAAACAGCCGTTTTCAAAATTGAAAACGGCTGTTTTAGCTTTTATCTCATTATCAGAACAATATGATAAGCAACTGTGACACAAGCACAACTGTAATAAGTGCAATGGGATATGTTGAAGCATAAGCTGCTGCAATATCCTCTGTGCCTGCTGTGTTGATAAGAGTACCGAGAGCGGGTGTTGATGTCATACCACCTGTGATTGAACCAAGATTGTTGAGAAGGCTGAGCTTAAGAACATACTTTGCAAAAAGGAAGCCGATAATCATAGGAACGATTGTCATAATCATACCGTATACAAAGTACATAATATCAAAGTTTTCAACGAATTCTGCACCACCGGGAAGACCAGCACCTACAAGGAAGAGAACAAGACCAAGGTCTCTGAAAAGCTTAAGTGTTGTCTGCTTGGGCATAATGCTGAGCTTACCTACTCTCTGGAAGTGACCGAGAACAAGTGACACCATGAGGCAACCGCCTGTTGTTGTAAGTGAGAAGCATGTGCCCTCAAGACCATCTGATGAAAGGGGAACCTTAATCTGACCAACAAGAGTACCAAGAATTGCTGCAAGTGAGAATGCTGCAATACCCATTGAGTCAATATCGAAAAGCTTACCTTTATAAACCTTCTTTTCACCTTCCTCTTTAACTACAAGCTTTGCACGCTCTTCATCCATATTTGCCTTTGTAAGCTTGGGAATAAGCTGAACGAAAAGAACAACACCGATAACACCGAAGATGTAAGCGATACCGTAGCCAACTGAAACAAGTGACTGGAACTCTGCTGCAACAGAAGCCTTAGCTGCTGAGAAGGCAGGAGTTGATGTAAGAGCACCTGAAAGAAGACCAACAATCATTGCTACGAAGCCGTCCTGGTCTGTGATGCTTGAGCCGTAGCCGATAACCTCACCGAGACCGATACAGCCTGCTGCTGCAAGACCGCCTGCTATGATGATGATAAGACCGAGAAGAACATAGGACTTGAAGTTTCTTTTGAAGTTGCCGAAGAACTTGGGGCCTGCGATAAAGCCAACTGATGTTACAAAAAGAACAAGGCCGAGGCTTTCAACAAGAGAAAGTCCTGTATTGAAATCGTAAGGAGCTTTTGAGAAATCAAAGAGAAGCTCGCCACCCTCGTTAACGCTGAAGAAAAGAGCGCCAACAACAAGAGCGATAATGAAAACGCCTGCATCACCGAGTGAAATGCCTTTGATTGTAATTCTGCCGAGAGCATAGCCTACAGCTAAAACAGCAAACACAACAAAAAGCAGAGTTGAAATGTTACTGATGGAAATAATTCCGCCTAAAAGACTCATTTTTCCTTCCTCCTGAAATATATTTTTTATATTTATTATAACCTTAAGAATTTTACCATTGATACGAAAAAAAGTCAAAGTATAAACTTGACAAACTTGACAAATAGACAAGAATAGTTTTGTGCAAAAAGCACACATAATAATAGAGCTATACACAACAGATATAGCTCTATATTATTTGTTGATATTACGCCCAGATTAACCAGAGCATTACATAGCCGGTGATAACCGCTGCAAGAGTGAAGGGTACGCCGTATTTCATAAAGGTTGTGGACTTAACCTCGTAGCCCTCCTTACGGAGAATACCGATACCTGCAATATTTGCGCTTGCACCGATGGGTGTAAGGTTACCGCCGAGGGTCGCACCGCAAAGAAGACCGTAATAAAGGAGAGTGGGATTTTCAAGACCTACGCTTGAAGCAATTACGGGAACAATGGAAAGCATTGTTGCGGTGTAGGGAATGTTATCGATAAAGGCTGAAAGAGCAACTGACATCCAAACGATAATTGTGTAAACGATAAATACGGAGCCTGAACCGAGTGAGCCGATTGCAGAGCCGATAACGTCAATAACACCTGCACTCTTGATACCGCCGATTACAATGAAAAGACCGGTAAGAAGCACGATTGTGTAGTAGTCGATTTCCTTGAATGCATTTTTTACAATTTCCTTGTTCTTCTTAATGAAGAGCTCTCTTACAACGCCTACAAGGAAGAAGGCAATGCAGAGAATACCGTTTGTGATGTCAGGCTTGTAGAACTGACCGGGAGCAGCTGCATCCTTATAGGGAATGAAGGAAACGATGATAAGTGAAAGCACGGTGCCTACAAG
>JBGVGP010000113.1:0-4959 GCA_045121735.1 Acutalibacteraceae bacterium | reverse complement strand
TTCAAGAAGCACTGCAGTTTCCTCGTCGGTAATTGTGCCGTCGGGCTTGGGTCCTATGTTGATAAGGAGATTACCGTTTTTACTTACAATGTCAATAAGGTCACCGATAACCTGACGTGCGCTCTTATACTTGTTGTCCTTTATGTAGCCCCAAGAGTGCTTGCCGATATTGGTGTCGGTCTGCCAGGGTACGGGGGAGATGCCTGTAAGGGCACCCTTTTCAATGTCATAGGTTGCAACAGTATCGGGGAAGGCATAATGCTTATAGTTGATGGTTACCTCCTTGCCCCATTCTTCAGCTCTGTTGTAATAGTAAGCAGCAAGCTTTTTAAGGTAGGGCTTGAAGGAGTGGTTCTGAATCCACCAGTCAAAGTAAATGATAGAGGGCTGATAGCTGTCAATAAGCTCACAGGTTCTTACAAGCCAGTCCTTGAGCCATTCTTCACTTGCACCCATACCCTGGGGATCCTCTGTTGAGCCACCCATATGGTGTGAGTCAAATTCGGGAATATAAAGTGCAGGGCCGTAAAAGTCGGCATATTTTTCATCGTTGACATCACTGTCAAAGCTTCTGCCGAGGTTAAGGAAGAAGTAATGCTCTGCTCGGTGTGTTGAAGCGCAGAAGGTAAGACCCTTTTCCTCACAGGCTTTTTTAAGCTCACCTGCAACATCTCTGCAGGGTCCCATTTCTGTTGAGTTCCAACGGTTGAATTCTGTTTTGTACATTGCAAAGCCGTCGTGATGCTCACAAACGGGCATAACGTATCTGATACCTGCTTTTTTGAAAAGCTCGGTCCATTCGTCAGCGCTGAATTTTTCAGCCTTGAACATAGGAATAAAATCCTTGTAGCCGAAATCCTTGTGCTCACCCCAGGTTTTTCTGTGATGCTCAAACTCACGGCAGTTTTTGTCGTACATTGATCTTGCATACCATTCGTTGCCGAAGCCGGGTACACTGTAAATTCCCCAATGGATGAAAATGCCGAGCTTGTCCCGTCTGAACCAGTCGGGTGTCTTGTGATTTGCAAGGCTCTTCCAGTCGGCCTTATATCTGCCGTTTTCTATAACGGAGTCAATCTGACTTAAATATTCTTCATGTGTCATAGCTTTTTCTCCTTAAGGGCTTATTTCTTTACTGCCCAGATGCTTTCATTGTTGTTTCCTACAGCTGAAAATACAAGCTTTTCAGCCTCGCTTTTGCTTTCGTCCTTCTGTACGCAAAGCACTCCCTTATAGCTTACACCGTCAATTTCAAGGCTTATGTAAGCTGTGCCGTCCTTGATGCTCCAGCTGCCTTCGGCATCACGCTCGGAAAGGGCGGTATTGTTCTTGTCGGATTCATATATTTTGACTCCTGCTACACTGCCGTCGGCGTTGAGGCGAACAGACTGCAAGGGAGCAATTATATTTTCAATGTCTTTGCGGTCAGAAATACGGTTTGTGATACTGCCGTGATTTACAAATTCATATTCACCGCAGATTTCTTCGTCGGTAAAGCCTTTTTCCGAAAGCTTTTCACCCTTATATTCAAAGGGAAGCATAACTGCCCAGCCGTCCTCGTTAACGGCAAGCTGATGAATTCTTGTCTGATAGCCCTCGTTGCCGTTGTTGAAGCGTGTGTGATAAACCTTGAGAAGCTTACCGTCATCGGTTCTGAAGCAGGAGGAGTGACCTCCTGAAAGATAAGCCTCTTCAAGACAGTCGAGTGTATAGCCGCCAAGAAGCTTGATGCCGGTGTTTGTAAGGTCTGTTGCACTGTTGCCCTTTGCGTCAAGGTAGGGACCGTCAGGTGATTTACTGCGATACTGTCTGATGTTGTAGCCGCCAAGACTGTCAAGACCGCCGTAGGATACAAAGAGATAGTAATATCCGCTACCTTCATCGTAAACAATTTCGGGACCCTCACCTGATAAATCGTTATCTAAGGTTGTGGCAATTATTCTCTTGCCGAAGTAGAAATCGTAGCCCTCGGTGTTCTTCATATATTCATAGTCGGGCAGACCTGTTTCCTTGCACATAGGCATAAGGTAAATTCCGCCGAAATATGAGCCGTAGGTCATCCACATTCTGCCGTCAGCGTCAAAGAAAATCTGCGGGTCAATGCAGTTGGGATAAATTGTATCGTTGTATTCGCCAAGCTCGTTGAACCAGGGAGCGTTTTTAAGCTGCTTACGGGTAAACACACCCTCTTTGAAAAGCTCACCGATATTGGTAAAGGAGTAGTGAAGTGCATTTGTACGGCTGGGAAGCTTTTCGTGTGAAAGCTTGTTGAAGCCGGAATAAACAACGGCACTTTCATATGTATAGGGACCTTCAATGCTGTTGCTTGTTGCAAACCATATAACTGAGCCGGGGGTACCCCATACGGAGCTTGATGCATAGTAGCAGTACTTGCCCATTTCCTCGTTATATATTACGTCGGGTGCCCATACGTTTGTCTGAAGACTGCTTTCGTCAGCACCTCTTGTAAGCTGATAAGCATCAGTCCATGAGAGAGGCTCGCAAAGAGCCTGACGCAGGGTCTGACCCTCGGGAACAAGAAGACGGTTGCTGTCGTGTATTCCGCCTGCAAGGCTTTCCCATGTTATTAAATCTTCGCTTTTGGCTGCACAGCCGTGAGTGCCGAAAAGGTAGTAGGTACCGTCCTCAGCTTTTATAAGTGATGGGTCGTGAACGGCAACTCTGCCGTCACCTGCATCGCAGGAGCCCTCACCGGAAACAGCATACTGCCTTGCCTTTATCTTTTCTGCGTCGGGAATACCGAAAACAGAGCCTATCCAGCAAAGAGCTGCCATAAAAACACAAATAATTCTGTTAATAATTGTCTGCATAGTGTTCTCCTTATTCAGCTTCAAGAACTACAATCTTTGATTCGAGTGTGCCGCCCATTTCAAATTCAAGACCTACGTTCATAAGGTAAGCACCGCTGTAGGTTACCTGCTTGTCGTCGTGTATGAATGTATAGCGCTTGAATTCATCAAGGCCCTTCATACGGATACGGTAGAACTTTTCGTTAAAGAAGGTGTTTACACTCTTGCAAAGGAAGAGCACACTCTGATTTTCGCTTACATACTGGTTAACGTAAATCTTATCGTTTTCAAAATCGGCAATGCGATAAAGCTTACCGAACTGAACGGTGTTACGGATGTACTTGTAAAGGTCAATGTATTTTCTGTGAATTTCAAGCTCCTCTTCACTGTATTTAAGAAGATTGCCGCCTATGGAAAGTGAGCCCTGCATAGTAACATTGAAGCGATAGTCAAAGTCCTTGGGTCGGGAGTGCCTGTTGGTGTCGGTTACCCACGCACGCATACACTTTACAGGATAAAGCAGTGAGAAGCCGTGCTGAATTGAAAGTCTGTCAACGGGGTCGGTGTTGTCACTTGTCCATACCATATCAAAGTGACTGAGTGCACCGTAGTCAACTCTGCCGCCGCCTGAAGCACAGCATTCAAGCTGAAGGGCGGGATATTTTTCCTTGAGCCTGTCGGCGATTTCGTAAACGGCCTTTACATGACGGTACCAGAGCTCCTGGGGATTTTCAAGATTTTCGCCGCCGGTCTGTGAGTAGGCTCTGTTCATATCCCATTTTATGTAGCTGATATCATATTCGGAAAGCATATCGTCCATTACCTTGAAGACGTATTCCTTTACCTCAGGCTTTGTGAGGTTGAGAACAAGCTGCTGTCTTAAAAGGTCGGCATCTCTGGTGTCGTAGTGATATGCCCATTCGGGATGTGTACGGAAAAGATCACTGTCGGGATTTACCATTTCAGGCTCAAACCATAAGCCGAAGCGCATACCGAGGCTTTTTACCTTATCGATAAGAGGAGTAAGTCCGTCGGGGAACTTAACCTTGTTTACGTACCAGTCACCGAGACCTGCCCAGTCATCCTTACGCTCACCGAACCATCCGTCATCCATAACAAAAAGCTCACAGCCGATGTCTGCCGCAATTTCAGCAAGTTTCTGCTGACCCTCGCAGCTTACGTCAAACCAGGTTGCCTCCCAGCTGTTGTAAAGCACGGGCAGGGGAGCCTTGCTGAAGCTTTTGGGAAGAATATGCTCTACGGCATAGGCACTCATCTGGTTGCTCATTTCGGTAAAGCCCTTGGTGTAGCCGCAGTATACTGAGGGAGCATCGAATTGCTCACCGGGCTTTAAGGTGTATGAAAAGTCGAAATCGTTTATGCCGATTACTGCTCTTGTTCTTCCTGCAAAGTCACGGCTTACCTCAACCTTGAAGTTACCTGTCCAGGCAAGGGCACCGAAGAAAACATCACCCTCGTCCTCTGTAGCATTCTGTGAAAGAATGAACATGGGGTTGTTGGTGTGATTACTGCCGCCCTTTCTGCTTTCATAGGTGAGCACACCGTTTCTTACTACTGTATCCTCTTTGTAAAATTCAGCAGCCCATGAGCCGTTGAAATTGGTTGAGGTGTAGGGCCTGAGTGAGGGTACGTTGAATTCACCTGAAGCAACCTTTTTAAGGGTAACGGCACTTTCACCGTTATTTCTTATTTTTACAAAGCGCTCAATTATATCTGTGCCTTCACGCAGTCTGTAAAAAAGTGAAGCCTCAAGCTTATAGTGCTTGTCTTCAAGAATAATTTCAAGAAGAAAGGTATCCTCATCTTCAAAGGTGAGGTTAAAATCCTTGTAGGTAAGTGTTGCCTCACGGCAGCCGTCACCGTAGGTGCATACAAAGGCAGGTGTACGGTAGCAGGTGCCGCCGTAGGGGATAAATTCAGTTTTTGAAAGGTCTCTTGCCGAATGGTTTGAGTTTCTTTCCCATGCCTTGTAGGTGCAGCTGTAGTCTTCAATGTCTGCGCATTTTCTGCCCCAATGCTCGTGGTTGAGTACGCCAAGGCTGTCAACAGCCATAACGTAGTGGGTGTTTTCTGTTTCAAGTACAAATACTCCGTTGTTTTCATGTATAAGCATAATTATTCTCCTTCG
>JBGVGP010000112.1:0-2146 GCA_045121735.1 Acutalibacteraceae bacterium | reverse complement strand
TTTACAATTTTATTATAGCACAAATCTCAAATAAAATAAATAATTTTAATATATTTTATCTCTTTTGTTTAATTTATTTGTACAAATATACAAACACCTGCCGTTTTTACACAGCAGGTGTTTCGGATTAAATACATTCATTATATATTCTTTTTACTATTGCCTTCATCCCGTCCATATTCTTTTCCATTTCATAAACAAGCTTGAACTGATTTTTTGCTCTTACAAGGTTATGGTCAGAATAAGAGGTTTTGAAGTAAACATCACCGTCGAGATAGTCTGTAAGGAAGCGCATACCGCATTCAAGAGTCATAAGCTTTGCAGAGAAGGCGAGGTTATCAACCTCTGCCTTTGTAAGTGCGGCTGCACAGGCAGAAAGGAAGCCCTTTGTAAAGCTTTCAAAAAGAGGAAGTGAAAGCTGAACCTTATCAAGGTCTCTTTCGTCCTCGGCTGATGTGTTTGCACCAAAGCGGATAGCATCACCGAAATCGTAAAGTGAGAAGCCGGGCATAATTGTATCAAGGTCGATTACGCAGATGCTCTCATTTGTATTTTTGTCAAAAAGTATGTTATTAAGCTTTGTATCGTTATGTGTTACACGAAGAGGAATAAGTCCGTCACGGTAAAGCTTAAGCACCTTTTTTGTATCGTTGACTCTTGCAAATACAAAATCAATTTCATCCTGTGCATCAGCCACTCTGCCCATAACGTCTGCATCAATTGATTTCTGCAGATTTTCAAGACGCTTGGGTGTGTTATGGAAATCCTTGATAATTTCGTAAAGACTGTCCATAGGATAACCGCTCAGATTCTTCTGAAAAAGTCCGAAGCTTCTGCCCGCATTTTCAAATACACCGGGATTTTTTATGATATTGATTGTATAGGAATCATCGATGTAACGGTAGATTCTCCAGCACTTTTCCTGACGGTAGTGATAATACTTACCGTTTTTAGCAGGAATAAAGCTTAAGGTTTCTCTGTCGGGATTGCCTCCGTTTTCACGGATTTTTTCACGAAGAAAGCTTGTTACGCCTACAATGTTATCCATAAGCTGTGCAGGATTTTTAAAGACGTGGGTATTGATGCCCTGAACAAGATATTTTTTGATGTTGCCATCCTCGTTAAAATTCACAACATAGGTTGTGTTGATGTGTCCGTCACGCATAACCTCAAAATCAACGGCCTCGCCCTTGATACCAAAGAAGCGACACACCTCAATCAATTCATTCTTTATATCCATAATAAGGTTTTACCTTTCAGTTATTATAATTTGTGCAAAGCACTCGGGATTATGAAAGCCGGGAGGAAGAGTTGTCATTTTTGCATAGGAATCATAGTGCGGCCTTGAAGTAAGGTCTCCGCATTTGTAAAAATTACCCTTGAGTGTGCACGCTTCTGCCGTAAAGGCTTCACCAAAGGCCTCGCTTATAAGCTCACAGGGAACAAAAAGCTCAAGGCTCCAGCCCTCATCAGTTACCGTTGCTTTTACATCTGCTTCACGGTCTGTAAGAGTGCTTAAGAAGACACGGTCATACTTGCCCTTACCGAACTGACAAAGCCAGGCACCCTTTGAATTCATTTCAAAGTTGAGGTACTCCTCTCTGTGCTCAAAGGGACAAAGGAAGAATTCCATACAGCTGTCTTCCCAGATGTTTTCATCACGGGCAGTATTGACTGCGCGTATGTCAGTTTCGTTTGTTTTCATTCGAAGGTATATACCCTCTCCCCTGACGAAGCAGAGCCTGAAGGCTGTTTCGTAATGAATTTCACTTTCCCAGTTCGAAAAGTCGAGCCTTCCCTCGGGAACGATATCCCACGAAGGCTCCTTTTCAAAGCTATAGGTTCTGTACTGTTTTTTCATATCAGCACTTCTTTTCTGAAAAAATTATTTTGATTCGTCAGCCTTAACCTTTGCGTAGTACATTCTTGAATCGTTATCGAAAAGAATACGTGCGGTAAGAGGATTGAAGCCGGGCTGAACGGGCTTGAAGCCTGAATACATAAGTGAGTCACCGCCTGCAACGTAGTCTTCCTTTTCATTCTTAAGCTTTACGATGCCGCATACGATGTCGTAGAACTTGTTATCCTCGGTGTCGATATCGATGGGAAGAGCATTGATAAGACCGCCGAAGTTCTTGATATTGAT
>JBGVGP010000111.1:0-7939 GCA_045121735.1 Acutalibacteraceae bacterium | reverse complement strand
ACGCGATATGATATAAATCCCATTCTCGTTGCCGTAAGGCAACATATCGCGCGTGTAACGCATATCGAGTGCAAAGCACATATCGGAAATCCCGTAAGGGATTTATATCGTTGCGTTGTGTCCTTTAGAACACAACGCTTACGGGGCATTTTTTATGCGATTACTTTTCGCTGATAACTTCCTTGAATGAGGTTGCAAGACCTGCAAGACCTTGAATTTCTGAGGGGATAATAATCTTTGTTGCCTTGCCGTCAGCAGCTGCTGTGAAGGCCTCGAGAGCACGAAGCTTGATAACCTCGTCGCTTGCGCCTGCCTCGTTGAGGAGCTTGATACCCTCTGCAGTTGCCTGCTGAACCTTGAGAATAGCCTCTGCCTGACCTTCAGCCTCAAGAATGTGAGCCTGCTTCTGAGCGTCTGCACGAAGGATGGCACTTTCCTTTTCGCCTTCTGCAATAAGGATGGCGCTCTTCTTTTCACCCTCTGCCTTGAGGATTGATTCACGGCGCTCACGTTCAGCCTTCATCTGCTTTTCCATGGCGTTCTGAATTTCCTTGGGAGGAAGAATGTTCTTGAGTTCAACACGGTTGATTTTGATGCCCCAGGGGTCAGTTGCTTCGTCAAGAATTGAGCGCATCTTTGAGTTGATGATATCACGTGATGTGAGAGTCTGGTCAAGCTCAAGCTCACCGATGATGTTACGAAGGGTTGTAGCTGTAAGGTTTTCAATAGCTGTAAGGGGATGCTCAACACCGTAGGTGTACATCTTGGGGTCAGTAATCTGGAAGTAGATAACGGTGTCTATCTGCATTGTAACGTTATCCTTTGTGATAACGGGCTGGGGAGGGAAGTCAACAACCTGCTCCTTGAGTGAAACAGTTTTTGCAGCTCTTTCAATAAAGGGGATTTTGAAATGAAGACCAACGCCCCAGGTTGTCTGATAAGCTCCGAGTCGCTCAATAACAACAGCCTTTGCCTGCTGAACAACGCGGATGTTTGTGATGAGCACAACAATAAGTGCAAGTACAAGAATGCCGATGATAATGAATTCCATAGTTTTTTCTCCTTTTAATTTATGTTTTATTTTTTGCCCGGATTTCCACCGGACTTTTTTACTTGTTTAAAATGGGTGTAATTACGGGCTTTCCCTCTCTGTCCAGAAGGGGAGTGAGACCGCCTGCATATCCGCTTGCGTGGAAAATATAATTCACACCTGTTTCTCTGTCTACCCATATCTGAGTTGAGCCCTTAAGGGTACCCTGAGAATAGATAACTTCAAATCGTTTATCCTTTGCCATGGTTTCTCCTTATTTTGTTTTTACAATAAGCTTCACGCCTTCGATTTTAACGGCTGTAACCGTTTCACCTTCTGCAATTGTCTCACCGTTTTCACTGCGTGCAGACCATTCCTTGCCCATACATCTTACTGCGCCTGTACCCATAAGGTTATCAATAGCTTCAGTTACATGGGCATCCTTGCCGATAACCATATCAGCGTTGGTTGCCTTGTGGCTGTTTTTGCCGAAATACTTTTTCACAAGGGGTCTTGTGGTAACAAGTGTAACAGCAGTTACAACAATGAAAAGTAAAATCTGCAGCCATAAGGGACCGCCGAAAAGGGATGAAATGAGGGCGGCAAGAGCACCGACTGCAAACCACACCGTAACAAGTCCTACTGTTATTGCTTCAACAACACCGAGAATTATTACTGCGGCAAGCCAGAATATTGAAAGCTCATTCATATTTTCTACCTCCTTGCTTTTGATTACATTTATATTCTACGGCATAAATATGAAAAAATCAATGTTAATTATGATACTTTTTGTGTAAAAAAGTATGAAAAACGATACTTTTTACAGCTTTTAGTTTATTTCAAATCAAGAAAAAAGGAAGGCGGATGTAAAATCTGCCTTCCCTGAATGTATTTTATTATTCCTCGGTCTTTTCTTCGGGTGTGATTTCAACCCTTACCTTGCCGATTCGTCTTTCCTCAACGTTGAGAATAGTAAGCTTTACGTTTTCGTGAACAACCTCGTTCATTTCTCCGTCCTTGGGAAGGAAGCCGAGCTGACTTATAATAAAGCCGCCGAGGGTATCGTAGTCGCCTTCGGGGATAACCTCACCTACAAGCTCGTTGACCTCTTCAATATAAGCAGTGCCGTCAACGGTGAAAACGTTTTCGCTTTCTTCTACAATTTCCTCTTCCTCGTCGTCGTATTCGTCACGGATGTTACCCATGATTTCTTCAACAAGGTCCTCCATTGTAACAATACCTGCAGTGCCGCCGTATTCGTCAACAACAACGGCCATCTGCACTCTTTCCTCGGTCATTTCACCGAAGAGCTTACCGCAGTTTTTGCTGAAGGGAACGTAGTAAGCAGGGCGCATAACGTCGGCAGGCTTTTTATCCTCGGGCAATGCTGCTGAAACGTATTTAAGAAGGTCCTTAATATAGATAACACCGATAATATTATCCTGGTCCTCGTGGTAAACGGGAATTCTTGAATAGCCGTGCTCGATAGAAAGGTTTACAACGTCCTCGAGTGTATCCGTATCCTCAACGGCAATCATATCCGTTCTGTGGGTCATAACGTCAGAAACGTCAATATCGTCAAACTCAAAGATATTGTTTATCATTTCAGCCTGAAGGTTTTCAATAACTCCCTTTTCTTCACCTACGTCAACCATCATAAGAATTTCTTCCTCGGTAACTACCTCTTCGTTGGCATTGGGGTCAAAGCCGAAAAGGCGCACAACACAGTTGGTTGAAAATGAAAGAATCTTTACAAAGGGAGAGGTTACTCTTTTAACAACAAGAAGAATACCTACAACGGCAAAAGCAATTTTTTCAGGCTTCTGCATAGCCATACGCTTGGGAGCAAGCTCACCTAAAACAAGTGAGAAGTAGGACATTACAAGAGTAATGATAACAACAGAAGCACCGCTTATTATACCGCTGAAGCTCTGTAATGCAGGGCTTGTTGATAAAATAGCCTCGGTGAGCATAGCGGCAAAGGTTGTTGATGCACTTGCAGATGTAAGAAAGCCTGCAAGGGTTACGCCTATCTGGATTGTGGAAAGGAAATTGCTCGGATTTTCTGTGAGCTTTTTCACCTTCTGTGCTTTTTTGTTGCCGTCCTCTGCCTGCTTGTCAATCATATTGTCATTGAGTGATATGATTGCAATTTCGCTCATAGCAAAAAACGCATTGACTAAAATAAGTGCGAACAGTAAAAGAATTTTGATAATCAAACTTCCGGGGTCATCCATTTTGGATAGAGCTCCTTTCAAAATAAAAAGTATTTGTATATCCTTATGATATATCAATTTATAATTATATCACAATGTGTGAAAAATTGCAAGACGGGGGATTTTTGTGCCGCCCGTCTGTTTGTATTATTCTAAAAAGTTATAATATGTAGGCTCGTCCATATAGTCCCATGCTTCCTCAGAATCATACTCAAACTCTTCGGATATGACCTTGCCGTACATCAGCGTTTCTATTTTCGGTAAATAGGGTAGGATGTAATCGTGATAGTTTTCATAAATATATAACGGTGCATTTCCTTTAATGTAAACATCACCTATTACATTTTTTTCAATTCCTTTTTCCCTGACGGTTTTGTCAACCTCATCAATAACCTTATTCCACGTTTCGTTGTCGGAGGGACCTCCGAAATCATAGCTGTAACCGTCAGCAAACTTAACAGAATACTCAAAGTGAAGATATGCGTTTGCTCTGTACCTGCTAACACCGGCTTCTGCCTTGAGTCCTGCTGTTACCTTTTCGGCATCCTCAAATCTGTAAACATCGGTCACCTGACCTATTATATTATGCTTTGTGATTGTTTCGGCAGTGATTTCTGTTCTTGACGGGTATTCGGCAAGGGGCAGAACAATTAAAAATGCCAGACCGAGACAGAAATAAGCTATACCTGTTTTAGTCATTATAAGATATTTGTTGCGCTTGAAAAATACAATAGCGCCTATAAAAAAGGGTGCGGCAAGTCCGAATACGACATAGTCAAATAAGCCCCAGAACTCATAGATGGTATCTTCTGTATTATTGAAAATAATCTTATCGATATTAAAAGTGGGGTATAAGGCGATATAAAGGGCAACTACTGCAAAAAATATATTTCTGAAGGTTTTTACTTTCATTTTCTTCACCCTTTCGTTGTTTATAGCTATATTATAATGTATTACATTTTGCAAATCAATGTTAAAAATTATACTTTCAACGTCAAAAAGTATGAAAATGCATACTTTTTTGAGAGTGTAAAATTTTATTTGCTCCTTGCATATTCTTCGTGCGGTATCTTACAAAAAAGTCACGCCCGAACTTAATCGCGCGTGACTACTGCCTACTGGCTATTTACTACTGCGAAGCTACGCTTCGCCCTCACTTCAGCGTCACAATCGTAACACCTGTTTCACCCTCACCGTAAACACCGAGTCGGAATGACTTTACGTAACGGTTTTTACGAAGGTATTCGTGAATACCTTTACGAAGCACACCCGTGCCCTTGCCGTGAATAACTGTGATTTCACCAAGACCGAGACGAAGTGCCTGATCAATGTAACGGTCAACCTCAATTACACCCTCTTCAACGTTCTTGCCGCGAAGGTCACAACGGGTCTGTGCCTCTGTGCCGGGGGAGAACACGTGCTCTTTTCTGCTCGGTACATTGCGGGGCTTCTGATTATTTTTAGGCTGCTTTCCTTTTTCGATAAGTCTTAAGTTGCTTTCGGGAGTGCGCATTTTCATAATGCCTGCCATAACCTCAACGTTACCCTTTCTGTCCTTAAGGGCAGTTACGGTTGCAGTTTTACCCATGTCGGCAACAAGCACCTCGTCGCCTACCTTAAGCTCACGGGGAAGAACATAGTTTTCATCCTCAATAACGGCGGCAACAACGGGGTTTGTAATATCGTCAAAGTTGGCAAAGCCCTTTTTCATCATCTGCCGTGCCTTGCGCAGCATCTCTGCCTTGTCGGCATTCTTGTCACTCTGCTTTTTAAGCTGCTCAAGCTCCTGGGTCAGTGCCATTGCAGAGCGCTTTGCCTGCTCAACAATTTTAAGTGCCTGACTTTGTGCCTTTTCAAGCTCCTGCTGACGAAGCTTTTCAATGCTGTCCTTATATTTCTGCGCTTCTGCCTTTTCTCTTTCAGCCTCTGCCTTAAGAGTGTCGGCAATTTCCTTCTGCTTTTCAAATTCCTGACGGCTCACCTCAAGATTCTGCAGTACGTTTTCAAACTGTGCGCTTTCCTTTGAAACAAGCTGTCTTGCTCTGTCAATTACGTTTTCCTCCATGCCGAGTCTTAATGAAATCGCAAAAGCATTTGAACGGCCGGGAGTACCAATGAGAAGACGGTAGGTAGGCTTGAGTGACTGTACGTCAAATTCACAGCTGCCGTTTTCAATTCTCGGTGTTTCAAGGGCGTATGCCTTAAGCTCTGCATAGTGGGTGGTGGCAGCAATTTTTGCACCCTTTTCGTGAAGCTTTTCAAGTATGGAAATAGCAAGTGCGGCACCCTCAATGGGGTCTGTGCCTGCGCCTAATTCGTCAATAAGCACAAGGGTTTTATCGTCGGCCTTTTCCATAATATCAATTATATTTACCATATGTGATGAGAAGGTTGAAAGGCTTTGCTCTATGCTCTGCTCATCGCCGATATCGGCAAGAATATTGTCAAAAACTGAAATCTCACTCTGGTCTCTTACGGGCAGCATAAGGCCGCACATAGCCATAAGTGAAAGAAGACCTACGGTTTTGATAGAAACGGTTTTACCGCCTGTATTGGGACCTGTGATAACAAGGGTATCAAAGTTCTTGCCGAGGCTTATGTCCGTAGCAACAACCCTTTTAGGGTCAATAAGGGGATGACGGGCGCTTTTAAGATTGATAACGCCGATGTCATTGAGTATGGGCATTGTAGCCTTCATTTCATAGGCAAGCTTTGCCTTTGCAAAAATAAGGTTAAGCTCAACTGCACATTCGTAGGAGCTTTTTATGCCCTGATAAAATGAGCCTGCCTCAACGGAAAGCTCAAAGAGAATACGCTCAATTTCTTCTCTTTCCTTGCCCTGAAGCACCTTGATTTCGTTGTTTGCCTCAACAACGGCTGCAGGCTCAACAAAAACCGTTGAACCGCTTGACGACGTGTCGTGCACAAGACCGCTGATGTCGTTTCTGTGCTCGATTTTTACGGGCACAACATATCTGCCGTTACGCATTGTAACAATGTTTTCTCTGAGATATTTCTGAATATGGGGTGAGCGTGTCATTTTGTCAAGGTGGTCACGCACCTTTGAGGAGGCAACACGTATTTTGCGCCTTATATCGTAAAGGGCAGGGGAGGCGTTGTCACTCATCTCGTCCTCGCTGATAATAGCCGAGGTGATTTTATCCTCAAGGTATTTGTTTGGTGCAAGGGAGTAGAAATATGTATCAATTGAGGTTGTAATACCGCTGTTACGGCTTTTCCATTCACTTAACGAGCGTATAACTCGAAGCACCTCTGCAATGTCGAGAAGCTCACGCATATTAAGCACACTGCCTGCGTTCGCTCTTGAAAGGCAGTTGTTTACATTCTTGAGTCCTCCGAAGGAGGGCGCACCGAATTTTGCCATAAGCATATAGGCGTCGTCGGTCTGTTGAAGCAGTACCCTTGCAAGGGGAAGACTGTGCTCGGGCTCAAGACCCTCTGCCATTTCTCTTGCGTCGGCGCAGGAGGTAAAATCGGCAAGGCGAAAAAGTATTTTATCAAGCTCAAGGGCCTTGTAGTGTTTGTTCATGGGTTTCACCTCTTTTGGGTATTTAAAATTCTGTCATTGTTTTATAAAATTCCAGTGTTTTGAAGCGCTTTGATGTTACCGAATGAAGGTAGGCTTCTGTTACTGAATTCAGCTCAAGCAAGGCTTCAGCCGGTAAATTGAAGCTGAAAATTTTAGGCGCCTCACTGAAGCAGATGTGTCTCATTGCGGTAAGCACACCGGGAGAAACGGGCTGTACCTTCTGTACACCGCGGCATTCATCACAAAAGATTTCACCTGTAAAGGTGTCTATGTACATTTTCTCACTTTCGTAAACCCCGCATTTACTGCAGCCTACAAGCTGGGGCATATAGCCTGAAAGACTTAACATACGAAGCTCTGCAACGGCCTTGACAAGCCCCTTTTCTTTTTTACTGTCTGAAAGAAGATAGAGGCTGTTTAAAATAAGCGGCAGGAATTCACCTGCCTGCTCCTCTCTCGGGGCGAGCTCACCTGTAAGCTCACAAAGATACTGAGCAAGGCAGAGAGTAACAATATCTCTGCGAAGCTCAAAAAATACATTTACGGGTGTTGCTTCCTTTATATAGAAGTTCCCCTTTTTATTCTTTTCAAGGGAAAAGTCGGAATAGCAAAGCAAATCTGTAGAGGCTACGCTTTTGCTTTTTGGGCTTTTGGCACCGTTGACGAAGGCACTTATAACGCCTGCCTTTTCCGTAAGCAGAGTGATAAGCTTATCACCGGCAGCAGCCTCACGCTCACGAATCACTATACCATTCGTCCTCATCGTCATAATCGTAAACCTCTTCGTCATAATAGTCGGGATAAAGCTCGTCTGCAAATTCCTCGTCATCATCCTCAAGGTCATATTCCTCCTGCTTGCGTGCAATACGCTCTGCCCTTCTGTAGCGCAGATAGTCGGAAATTTTGCCTGTGCGGATAAATTTATCCCATAACGCTTTTTTGTTCATATCGGTCACCTCAACTGCATTTTTAAAAGATATTAACACGTTACATCTTTATACTTTGCAGAAAAAGGTCCCCATAAACAATAAAATATTTATTTCCTGTTGTAACCAATTTTAAGCCTGAATTTTTGTGCAATATTCAGGCGACGCATTCAGTCCTGTCAGTCAAGACCGAAGTTGTGGATAAGACCCTCACGGT
>JBGVGP010000110.1:0-3787 GCA_045121735.1 Acutalibacteraceae bacterium | reverse complement strand
CAGGGCTGAATTTCTAAGTAATCGTAGAATGAGGCAATTTTAAGTATTTCTTCGTCACTCTTACCCTCGGCAATTGCGCGGTAAACCTCACCTGCTTCACAGGCACTGCCGACGATAAGACCCTCTCTGTGCTTGATAAGCTCACTTTTCGGAATAATAGGTCTTCTGTGGAAATACTCAAGGTTTGATTTTGTAATAAGCTTGTAAAGATTTTTAAGTCCTGTAAGGTTACGGACAATAAGAATCTGATGGAAATATTTATTCTTACCCTTTTTCCAGGTTTCAAAATCCATTTCGGTATCGTCCATAAAATAGCCTTCCATACCGTAGAGGATTTTGATTTTACCCCCTGCCGCACCTACTGCTTCGGGGTAAGCCTGAACAACGCCGTGGTCGGTAATGGCAATAGCCTTATGACCCCATTCGATAGCACGCTTTACAAGCTTGCCTGCATCGGTCATACCGTCCATCATTGACATCTTTGTATGAAGATGAAGCTCAACTCTCTTTTCTTCGGCATCATCGGTCTTTTTGATTTTATCAACAAGGCTGATTGCTCTTGGTGAAATTACGTTTTCACCCGAGAATTTATCAAAGGCAAGGTCACCTCTTACCATTACGGTTACACCGTCCTTGACCTTATCGATAATGTTTTCGCAAATTTCCTTACGGTCAAAGATTTTACAGGTGTAAGAATATGTACCGTCGGTGATATTGAAGGTTACAATATTGCTTCTGCCGTCACGGGTTTCTCTTGTTTCAAAGCCGAATACGTCACCCCATACAACACAGGAGCCGTCCTCGGGAGAGATTTCCTTGAGAGGGCGTGGATTTTTTGTTATTTTGTTGCCGAAAATAGGCTTTGCAGTTTCAAGGTAAAGAGGAATACCCTCAACCACCTTATGCTCTTTAGGCTTGGAGGGAGCAGCATAAACAGGGTCAAGACCCTTTTTGATAAGGTTTTCTTCCTCTGCCTTTTTATGAAAGGCTTCTATTTCCTCATCACTTATGGAAAGCTCTGTCTGGCCGCAGAATTCAACCTCGACATCACGGTTAAAGCGTTTTTTGATAAGCTTTTTCATAAAATCGGCGGCACCTACACCCTTGAGTATGTCACCGCCTCCGTGTGAAAGCTCAATAAAAAGCGTTCTTCCGTCAAAACGTGCGCTGCTATGGGTGAAAAAGCCGTTTGTAGCCGCAATTGCTCTGTTTGCTTCAAAAACGAGTGATGAATGATAGTCCTCGGAAAATAATTCTGAGGGCATTTCGGGAAAAATTGTAACCATGTTTACACAAAGCTTTTCCCTTAAAGCATTCTCTGCGCCTTCTATAATTTTATAATTTACAACAAGCGGAAAAAAAGCATCAATTTCGATGCTCTTTTTTTCCATGCCTATTCTCACATTTTTAATTTCACAGCCCTTGAAGGCTTCGTGCAGTGCTTCATCGGTAAAAGCACCGAAAAGTTGTTCAAAACTGTTGTTCATTTTAATGTTTTCCTTTATATCTACTTCTGAACAGAGTAACGGGGATGTCGCTCCCTGATTTTTTTGCGTCCGAAGGACACCCTTACTACTCACTACTTACTACTCACTACTTATAACAGCTCGATTTCTTTCATAAGCTCTGCGAGTATAGCTTCTTCATTTACCTTACGAAGAACCTCGCCTTTTTTGAAGATTACTGCACAGCCGTCACCGCCTGCAATACCTATATCGGCTTCACGTGCTTCACCCGGACCGTTTACCACACAGCCCATAACTGCAACGGTAATATTCTTTTTTACGCTGCGAAGCTCGCTTTCAACCCTGTTTGCAAGACCGATAAGGTCAATTTTTGTTCTGCCGCAGGTGGGACAGGAAACAAGCCTGGGGCTTGAATTATCAAGGCCTACTGCCTTTAATATATCAAAGCCTGCATAAACCTCCTTTACGGGGCTGTCGGTAAGTGACACACGGATTGTGTCACCTATGCCGTCACAAAGCAGTGAGCCGATACCCACGGAGGATTTGATAAGACCCATCCTTTCAGTGCCCGATTCGGTAACACCGAGATGAAGAGGATAGTCACAGATTGAAGCCACCTTACGGTAAGCGGCAATCATATTTTTTACGTTTGAGGATTTTATTGAAATTACAATATCGTCAAAATCGTATTTCTGTAAAAGCTTTACATGATACATTGCACTTTCAGCCATTGCATCGGGAGTGGGAGCGCCGTATTTTGCAAGAATCTCTTTTTCAACGGAGCCTGAATTGACACCTATTCTGATAGGTACTCCTCTTTTTGCGCATGCCTCGGCAACAGCCTTTACGTTTTCGTCTGCACCGATATTACCGGGATTGATTCGGATTTTATCAACGCCTGCCTCAAGGCTTTCAAGAGCAAGCTTATGGTTGAAGTGAATATCTGCAACAAGAGGAATTGAAAGGCTTTCCTTCAGTGCTGCAACGGTTTTAACCGTTTCGATATCAGGCACAGCAACACGAATTATTTCACAGCCTGCCTGCTGAAGCTCAAGTGCCTGGCGCACATTGCCTTCAATATCGTGAGCAGGAGCATTAAGCATTGACTGAACAGTAACCTTACTGTCACCGCCGATAAAAATATTGCCTAGGTTTATTTTCTTGCTTTTTCTTGCAGTGTCCATCATTTTTCCTCCTTGCTGATTTTATGCATACCCTCTCCGACGGCTTTGCCGCCACCTCTCCCAAAGGGAGAGGCAAGTATGCCTTTATAAGCATATAATAATCCTAACGCCGACAGGTGTTCCTGACTACTGACTACTAACTACTTACTACTTAAAATCACATAAAACCTATACCTGAAATCCACTTCCATATATCATTTGCAGAAACAACTGCCATAAATATCAGAAGCAGTACAAGACCTGCAGCACTTACCCATGAAACATATTTCTGCGGAATTTTTCTTCTTATAATAAGCTCAACGAACATAAAGAAGAGGTGTCCGCCGTCAAGTGCAGGTACGGGTAAAAGATTGAATAAGCCGATATTTATTGTAATCATTGCAAAAAGCATAAAGAGAGTTGAATAATCTGTTGTGGCAACTGACTCCTCTGCTATATCGGTAATAATTGACATTGTACCGATGGGACCTGAAATGTCGTTAAGGCCGTACTGACCGCTTATAAGGTCAAACAGGCTGAGGTATACCATTCTGCCAAGGGAAAGTGAATAGCTCACAGCTTCCTTTGCAATTGAGGTAAGCTCCTTTACACTCGGTAATTTAAGGTGCTCACCCTTATTGAAGGTGATTTCACATTCGGGATAAACGGTGAAATCAAAAATAGTAAGCGTTGCAAGGCTTACATCGGTAAAGCTCAGCTTTTCCTCACCGCGAAGCACTTCAAAATCGATTCTGTAATCTTCATCGGCACGTATTGCGGCAATAAGTGCGTCATCGTCATTTACTGCTTTACCGTTGACTGCAGTGATAATATCACCGTCGTCAAGACCTGCTTTTTTCAAATTGGCACTTACTGAGCTGATTACCCTGTTCTTGTAGCCGAAGTTACCGCTTGTAATTTTCTGAAAGGGTACATTTTCGAGCACAAGTCTTTCACCGTTACGCTCAACGGTAAATTCAAACTTACTGCTTGCATTACGCTGCATAAGGAAGGTGATATCGTAATTTGAGAATACACGCTTGCCGTCAATTTTAAGAATATCGTCGTCAAGCTGTAAAACTGAGTTGCTCATTGCGCCCTCATAAAAGCCCGAAATACGACTTGTACCGACTGTTTCCTGACCCGAAATGAGGATGA
>JBGVGP010000109.1:0-1636 GCA_045121735.1 Acutalibacteraceae bacterium | reverse complement strand
TAATTGTTTTATCGGCAACTGCGGCAATTTTTCCTAGATTTTGCTTTGCGGCACTTACCGCCTGCTGCTCATTTTCACAATTGGCGAAGATTATCTCGGTTTCTTTTAACACCGCATCTCTTACCCTCAGTTTCAACGACTGGTCCTCGGCACTGTCGGAATTCGCCAGAATGTGCAGCCGCAAAACATTCTGCCGTATATTATCATAACGCGAGCCAAAACTCACAAGGCTTAATACAAGCAGAAAGACGGTTGCTACCGCAACCGATTTGAAAAGAATTTTTAAATCAATGTACTTTCTTAATCTTTTGGATATGTTCAAAAAAATCACTCCTTACAAGGAAATTCTTGGCAGGAGTGATTTTATTTATTCAATTATCTCTACACCTTTTGGTGCAGGTTCGCAAAGATATGCTTCAAATCCGTTTTCTTTTAAACTCATAACCGCTTTTTTTGCACACTCACATTTATCGGCTTCAAATATGCCGACAACCGAGGGGCCTGCTCCCGAAAGGCCTGCCCAAAGGCAACCGTTAGCCTGAATTATAGACCTGCATTCATTTAAAACGGACCTTTCCGTGACCTCTTCAAAACGGTTATAAAAAGCCTTACAGGCAGTTTCAAGGTCACCGTTCAAAAGGCTGAAAACAATGCCGTCAACATCCGAGACCCTTTCGGGTTCGGTACTGTCGATAGCCGCATACATATCCTTTGTAGAACTTTTAAAGCCCTTCTTCGCGACAACGGTATAACAGTGCGGAAGATCGGGCAACTTGGTCATTTCCTCGCCTATTCCCTCTGCCAAAACAGTTCCACCCATTACGCAAAACGGCACATCGGCACCCAAACTCAACGCAATTTCCAACAACCTATCTTCACTTAAAGGTTGACCGTACATTTTGTTCAAAGCCACAAGCACTGCCGCAGCATCGGCACTTCCGCCACCTAAACCTGCTGCAACCGGTATATGCTTTTCAATATCTATTCTGACGCCCTCGCCTATTCCCGATTCTGCAAAAAACAGTTGCGCTGCTTTAAAACACAGATTGTCGCTTCCCGACAAATCATTTATACTGCAACCGACCGAAATTTCAGAAGCAGGAGTCAGTTCTATTACATCACAGAGGCTTACCGATTGAAAACAGGAGCAAAGGGTATGGTACCCGTCGTCGCGTCTGCCTGTAATATCAAGCGAAAGATTTACCTTTGCATTAGCCCTTACTTTCATTTTTCAACTCTTCCAAAAACTCGCCTAAACGGCGTAGTGCTTCTTTAATATGAGCAACCGAGTAGCAATAGGATGCTCTGACATAACCTTCACCGCTTTCGCCGAAAGCATTACCGGGAACGAGCGCAACCTTTTTGGAATAAAGCAAACGTTCGCAGAATTCTTCCGAAGAAAGACCCGTACTTTTAATGCAAGGGAAAGCATAGAAGGCTCCAAGAGGCTCAAAGCATTCTAACCCAAGCTTTCTGAACCCGTTAACTATAAGACGGCGACGTGTGTCATACTCCTCACGCATCATCTCGATGTCCCTTTCACCGTTCTTGATAGCATCAATTGCCGCATACTGAGAAATGGTCGGTGACGACATGATGCCGAACTGGTGAATTTTGGTCATTTGTTTGATAATGG
>JBGVGP010000108.1:0-7511 GCA_045121735.1 Acutalibacteraceae bacterium | reverse complement strand
AAAAAGCCGGCAATGAATAAAAGCGTGAACAGTGAAATTACCGAAGCAAAGCCTTTTTTGATAAAGGTCTTTTTAACAATAAAATTCTTCGGACGCTGAAGCAGGGTTGCGATAAAAAACGCAGCTACAATAGGCAGACATACGCCCAGAGCATATCTTACTCCCACAAAGGCAAGTAAAATTATTATTGCATAATAAGTTATATTAACTATGGCTCTTTTTTTCTTATCGGTATCTGTCAAAGCTTACACCTCGTTTCCTTAACCTTATTTTTTATGCTGTTACATTATATATTAACCCAAGCTTGAAGCAAAATCAACAATCTTTATAAAATTGAAATAATTTTTTTGATGAAATATTTAAAATATGCCTTTTTTTAAAAATTTTTCCTGTAAATACTTTTCTTATTGCTTAAAATGTGTTATTATTATTCAGCATATATGCGATTGTTGTCGTATTTTGAAGCTGCGGCAGTCATTCGCAGAGAAAGGTAGTGAAAAAATGAACGTTGCTATTCTCGGTTACGGAGTTGTAGGCTCCGGCGTTGCAAAGGTACTTAAGGAAAACGCAGGAATAATAACAGAAAAAACGGGTCATGAATTAAAGGTTGTAAAAATTCTTGATATCAGAGATTTTCCCTTGAGCGAATACCGTTCAATCATGACAAAGAATTTCGAGGATATAGCCAATGACGATACAATCGACGTTGTTGTTGAAACAATGGGCGGTGTTGAGCCTGCCTTCGGTTTTGCTTCAGCCTGTCTTGAAAAGGGTAAGCATGTTGTATCTTCAAACAAGGAGCTTGTTGCAGCAAAGGGCGCAGAGCTTCTTGAAAAGGCAAAAAATAATAATGTCAACTTCTTCTTTGAGGCTGCAGTAGGTGGCGGTATCCCCATCATCAGACCTATCAGCCGTTGCCTTGCAGGTAACGAAATAAGTGAGGTTGCAGGTATTCTTAACGGAACCACAAACTACATTCTGACTAAAATGATAACAGAGGGCGTTTCCTTTGAGGCAGCACTTAAGACTGCCCAGGAGCTCGGTTATGCAGAAAAGGACCCCTCAGCCGATGTTGACGGTCTTGATGCAATGAGAAAAATCTGCATTCTTGCTTCTCTTTGCTTCGGCACTCATCTTTATCCCGAGGGTGTTTACTGTGAGGGCATCAGAAGAATTACTCTTGCCGATGTTGCTTATGCAGAAAAGTTCGGTGCAGTAATCAAGCTTGTTGCAAGAGCTAAAAAGCTTTCCGAAAGTGAAGTTTTTGCCGCTGTTTCTCCCTGCTTTGTTAAAAAGTCACATATGCTTGCAGGCGTTAACGATGTTTTCAACGCTTGCCTTGTAAAGGGTGATATGACAGGTGACGTTCTTATGTACGGTAAGGGCGCAGGCAGCGAGGCTACCGCAAGTGCAGTTGTAGGCGATATCATCGACTGCGCAGATAACAGCAAGGAAAGAAAGGTATTCGGCTGGAAGGATACTGACGCTGATATTCTTTCTGACTATACAAAGAACGAAACATCACTTTATGTAAGATGTACCGTAGAAAACAAGGCAGATGCCTGCAGAAGACTCAAGGAAATTTTCGGCAACGTTGTTTTCCTTTGGAGAAGCAATCAGCCCGAAAACGAGGTTGCTTTTGTGACTCCCGTTATGGAGGAAAGAAAGCTTCGTAAGGTGTTGAGCACAACAGGCGTAACCGTAATCACAACAATCAGAGTTTTAGGCTAATTTAATTAATCAACGGACGGCGGAAAATTTTGGCTTCCACCGTCTTTTACAGGAGGCACATACACATGGCATTGATAGTACAGAAATTCGGCGGCTCCTCTGTTGCCGATGCCGACAGAGTAAGAAACGTTGCAGGTATCATTACCGATACCTACAAGCAGGGCAACAACGTTGTTGTTGTAGTTTCAGCTCAGGGCGACACAACAGACGACCTTATCGAAAAAGCAAAGGAAATAAGCGCTAACCCTTCAAAAAGAGAAATGGATATGCTCCTTACAGCAGGTGAGCAGATTTCAATTTCACTTCTTGCAATGGCAATTGCAGAAATGGGCTACCCCGTTATTTCACTTCTCGGCTGGCAGGCAGGCTTTAACACAAACTCAAGCTACGGCAGCGCAAGAATCCGCGAGATTAAGACCGAAAGACTTGAAAAAGAGCTTGACCAGAAAAAGATTGTAATTGTTGCAGGCTTCCAGGGCCTTAACAAGTACGATGACCTTACAACCCTCGGCAGAGGCGGCTCAGACACAAGCGCAGTTGCACTTGCAGCAGCACTTCATGCAGACCGCTGTCAGATTTTCACCGACGTTACAGGTGTATTTACTGCAGACCCCAGAAAGGTTGAAAACACACAGAAGCTTTCAGACATCACTTATGATGAAATGCTCGAATTTGCTACTCTCGGCGCACAGGTTCTCAACAACCGTTCCGTTGAAATGGCAAAGAAATATAATGTAGAACTTGAGGTTCTTTCAAGTCTTGTGAGAGAGCCCGGAACCATCGTCAGGGAGGTAGCAAAGATGGAAAAAATGTTAATCAGAGGCGTTACAAAGGATACAGATATTGCAAGAATTTCAGTTGTTGGTATGAAGGACATTCCAGGTAATGCATTCAAGATGTTCTCACGTCTTGCACAGAAGGGTATCAACATCGACGTTATTCTTCAGTCAGTAGGCCGTGACGGCACAAAGGATATTTCATTCACATGTGCAGCAGGCTGTGCAGACGAGGCTGTTGAAATTCTCAACGATATTTTTGCTATGGAGGGTGCAGTTGTTGCATGTGATACCTCTGTTGCCAAGGTTTCAATCGTAGGTGCAGGTATGCAGTCACATTCAGGCACTGCTTCAAAGATGTTCGGTGCTCTTTACGAGGCAGGCATCAACATCAGCATGATTTCTACAAGTGAAATCACAATCTCAGTTCTTATTGAAAAGGAATATGCTGACAAGGCTGTGTCCGCAGTTCATAAGGCATTCTTCGGTTAAAAGATGTTAAATTAAGCGCAGAGCAAAAAGCAAACTTTCAATTATGGAAGTTTGCTTTTTTAGACATTTTTTTGTCCGCTCGGTGTATAGACATACACCTTCGGGACAAAGAAAATGCCTTCTGCATCTTAATTAAACACTTTTAATAAATTGCAAGTTATTTTATATTAAAAATCCTCGGCCCTCGGCTCTTTGGCCCTTGGCCCTCTTTAAGAGGTGAAACTATGACAAAAAAAGGCTTACTGAAAAAACATTTCATACCCTATTTCAAAAAGCATAAGGCAGTGCTTATCCTCGACCTTTTCTGCGCGCTTTTAACAACGGGCTGTGAAATTGCTTTGCCTATGATAATAAGAGAAATTACAGCTGTTGCCACAACGGATATTTCAAGTCTTACCTGGAGCCTTATTCTGCGCTTTGCTGCAGTTTACGGTGTGCTTAAGCTTATTGATATGGCGGCAGGCTATTATATGATTTATATCGGTCACGGTATGGGCGTAAAAATAGAAAAGGATATGCGTGAGGATATGTTTGCCCATCTGCTTACAGCACCCTTTTCCTACTTTGATAAAACAAAAATCGGTCAGCTTATGTCGAGAATAACAACTGACCTTTTTGATATTGCCGAGTTTTCGCATCACTGTCCTGAGGAGTTCTTTATTGCAGGGATAAAGGTAGCGGCATCTTTTTCAATACTTGCCTCAATAAACCTGACCCTTACTGTGTCAACCTTTGTTGCTATTCCTCTTATTTTCTTCGGCACAATTTATTTCCGAAGAAAAATGCGTGCCGCCTTCGGTGAAAGAAGAGTTATCGCAGGTGAGGTAAACTCACAGACAGAGACTACACTTCTGGGCATAAGGGTTGTAAAATCCTTCGGCAATGAGGAGCTCGAAAAGGAAAAATTCAACAAGGAAAGCACAGCACTGAGCAATATTCAGCGTGATTCCTATAAATATATGGCAAGGCTTAACAGCGTCACAAGGCTTTTTGACGGTGTGATGTATGTTATAATGATAATTCTCGGCGGAAGCTTCCTTATAAGCGGAAAAATCACTGCCGCAGATATGACTGCCTACCTGCTTTATATCGGTATGCTTATTGCCGCAATAAAGAGAATCGTTGAATTTACCGAGCAGTTTGAAAAGGGTATGACGGGTATCGAGCGATTTGCGGAAATTGTTGAAGCACCGTCAGAGCCCGGCTACGGTGAAGGTGAGGATATAAGCGAAATCAAGGGTGAGCTTGAATTCAGAGATGTTTCCTTCAGCTATGCAAAGGAAAAGGGAGATGTTCTTGCAAATATAAGCCTTCACGTAAAAGAGGGTGAAAACATTGCCGTAGTAGGCCCCTCGGGCAGCGGCAAAACCACGATGTGCTCATTGCTTTCAAGATTTTACGAGCCGCATAAGGGTGAAATACTTCTTGACGGCAGAGATATAAGAGAGCTTTCGCTTTCCTCTCTTCGTAACGCTATAGGCGTTGTACAGCAGGACGTTTATCTGTTCTCGGGCAGCGTAATTGAAAATATTCTTTACGGCAAAAAGAACGGTACAAGAGAAGAAGCCGTTGAAGCTGCTAAAAAGGCAGGTGCACACGATTTCATTATGTCACTTCCCGACGGCTATGACACTTATGTCGGTGAAAGAGGCGTAATGCTCTCGGGCGGACAGAAGCAGAGAATAAGCATTGCAAGAGTGTTTGTGAAAAATCCGCCTATACTCGTCCTTGACGAGGCGACCTCAGCACTTGATAACGAAAGTGAGCAGCACATCAAAAAATCCCTTGCAGAGCTTTCAAGGGGCAGAACGACCTTTACTATTGCCCACAGGCTTTCCACTGTGCGCAACGCTTCAAGAATAATTGTGCTTACTGAAAAGGGTATTGAGCAGCAGGGTACACACGACGAGCTTGTAAGCACATCAGGTGTGTATAAGAGGCTTTACGAAAATTCAGAGGTATAATAAAGGGCCGAGGGCCAAGCGCCAAGTGCCGTTTGCATAAAACTGAAAAAAACAACAAACACCGTTAAAGAACAGACATCTTTAACGGTGTTTTATTTATGCCCCGGTCGGGCAGATATTATTTTTACTGTCCCTTACTTGAATGCTACGTAAGCGTATACTGCTCCGTCCTCGTTGAGTCTGGTTTCGGTTTCGGAGCTTACCTTGTCAAGCACGTAAAAGCCGTTGCTTGTAAGGTGCAGACTCTTTGAGCACTTTGTGCCAAAGGCAAAGCCGCAGTAGTTCTTCATAAAAAGTATGTCGCTGTCAAAGACGCTTGAGGGATAGCCCTGACGGAAAATGAACAGAAGCTTCGGCTTGAAGCCGAGATTGATTGTCTGCTCAATATCATAGCCGTCGCCTGTGTAGGAGCCTGTAACAAAGGGCTCGTTATATTTGGCGTGCTCCTGCGCCGTTACGTGAACGGTTTTATCTGTAACGTGGGTCTTACAGAAAAAATTATGCGGAGTGGTTATCGAGCTGTTGGATGAATCAAGAGCAGGGCAGCTTTCTCTTTCGTAAAAGATTTTACAGACAATGCTGAAGGCCTTTACCTCGGTGTCATATTCCGTTTCACCTATAGTGTAGCCCGAAATTTCTGTAATATATTTTTCGTTAAGGAAGGTCAGAACCTCTTCAAGAAGAATGTGCGTCTGTGAGGCAATTGCAGTAAGCGGGGAGTAGCAGGTCATACGGATTGTTACCTCGTTTTTCTGACAGAACTCCTTGTTTTCATTTTCAAAGTAGCTTACGGTATTTTTTTCGGGCACAAAGGAAAGGTAAAGCTTTTTAAGGGGGATGGGAAGTCCCTTCGTGTCATAGCCTCTTATGGCAGAACAGCCGGAGGGCTTCAAATCGGTGTTTATTGAGTCAATCATATCCTCAATTATTTCAGATGTAAAAAGCATTGTTATTCCTCCTTGCTTACAATTGACCAGTTATAAAAGGGCTCGCTGCCGAAATATACGGCTTCGGTATGGTCAATGCTCAGGTGCTTGTTACCTATATAAAGTGAAACCTCGGTACCGTCAACGCCTGAAAGGTCAACATCTGCAGGGGACAAAAGCAGATATTTTTTTAAGCTGTCATAGCCGAGCTCCGTCGGAACACCTCTTAAGTAAATTTTGTTTTTATACCTTAAGGGCTGAAGCAGAGCCTTGAATTCTGTTACGGTTTTTGAGCCCTTTTTTATAGAAAGCGTAAGTCCCGCCTTGCTGAAAATTGCATCGGATATTTTATTATAAAGCATAGCAGCCAAAGCCTCCGTCCTCAAGTATTGAGTGGGCTCTTGCAAGAGCCTCGTCACGAAGCTGAATTTCTCTTTGCAGGGCCTTTGAGGGATTGTTGTTTACGCTTATATCACCTGCACGGTAGCTTTCGCATTTGTCTGTTGCATCTGCCGTGCGGATGAAAAACTGATAATGTGCAACTGCAGCTGCAGTTTCCGTAATAAGCGGGTTGTCCGGTGAAACACCCGAGCGAAGATTTTCATTGACAAATCGCAGGCCGATATTGCAACAGCTGAGAAGGTCACTTTCGGGATAACCGGCGGTATCATAATTACTGCAAAGGACGGTCAATACATCGTTGGCGGTAATCATAAGGCACCACCTTAAATGCAGTTGAGCTTCACACAGGCGTCATCGTAAATCTTTGAAAAGCCTGCAATGGTTGTGATGGCAGCTCTCTCAAGCTGACGGTCGATAAGCTTGTCGTATTCTGTTGTAACAGGTACTGCTTCAACCTTTTCAAGACAGCAGGTCTTATCAAAGCCTACAAGAGTGCTGAAGGGGATATCGGTGCTTCTGAAAAGCTCTGCACCAAGGGGTGTAATCATTTTACCTGACGCATGGAAATCAATACCCTTGTAGCTGTCCTTGAACTCGTCAAGAGTAAGGAGATAGGTTACAATATCAGGTGAAGCAATAATAGTTGTAAGATTGTAGGGCGCAAGCTCGTTCCAGAGGTTGATAAGGTCAACATAGCTGATGAAGGATTCTTCGGTATCAAGCTCGGGAGAGCTGTTTGAGTTGCCGTCGCCGTTGATGAGAACGTCAATTGCCTGTGCAATCTGGGCACGTGCAATGCCTGCACCGATCTGCTTAAGGGCAACAGCAAAAAGGTCAAGCTTCTGGAAGCGGATAGCTTCATAGGAAGCGCTGAGAAGTCTGCCGCACTTGTTGAGTGTAACAAGCTTGTTCTTTGTAACAATCTTTGTTTCGGGGATGAATGCACCCTCTGCAATAAGTGAGGGCTCAGCATTTTTATTGTCGTTTACGGTTGTTACTGAGCGGTAGTCAAGGGCGTCGATTTTTGTGGTTGTGGCAACGATTGAATCAAGGATACTTGAGTTTTCGATGCCCTGTGCTACAGATCGTGAAATGTATTCGGGGAAAAGCACGGAAGAATCAGTTGTTCTGAAGAATTTTTCAATAGGGTCACTGTTTCTGCCGCTTACCTTGATGTCAAAGCGCTTGAGCTGACGCTGAAAGGCGTCAAGACCTTCAAG
>JBGVGP010000107.1:0-2737 GCA_045121735.1 Acutalibacteraceae bacterium | reverse complement strand
CATCAAGAGTCTTGAAGGATTCAAGATGCTGGGGGCCTATTGAGGTAATTACACCGTGATGAGGATGAACGATATCGCAAAGCTCCTTGATGTCACCTACCCACTTTGCGCCCATTTCACAAACGAAGATTTCGTCTGTTGACTTAAGGGAGCCGCGGATAGTTTTAACAACGCCCATAGGAGTGTTATAGCTTTCGGGAGTCATAAGCACATTGTACTTTGTTTTAAGTAAGGTTGTAAGATAATACTTTACGCTTGTTTTACCGTAGGAGCCTGTAATACCGATAATTTTAAGATCGGGACAGCTTTTGAGGATACGCTTTGCATCATTTGTGTAATACTGATTTACTGAAAGCTCAACAGGCTTGTTGATGAAGTTTGCAACAAGGCAAAGCACGGGAGCAAAGGCATAAACAAGTGCAAGCGCAAGCAGGAAATAGGTCTCGTGCTTTTCGGTGCCGTTAAAGGCAGGCACTGAAACAAGAGCGAGAACAAGCGCTGTGAAAAGAAGCTCGGTAAAGAGCATACGCTTTACTCGGGGTGTGTAAACAAGGGGCTTCTTTGCCTTTTTAGGCTTTTCGTTGGGAATTGCAGCAATAAGAAGTGCACAAAGTGCAATAGCCTTGAATTTTATACCCATATCAAAAAGCAGGGCAATAAGCATAAGTATTGCAAGAATTGCATGGGTGAGATACTTTCTGCCGTTTTCCTTCATCCACTTTGTGTGAGTATCAAAGCGGTAGGAGTTAAGCTGAAAAAAGTGCATTGAATCAATAGCCGCCATAGCTGTAGGGAAAAGGAATATTACTGCAGCGATAATAACAAGATAAAGATTTATATTCATAACACTGTTTTACCCTTTCGTTGTGAATTAGTTGATTTTCATAAATGAAGCAAGAACTCTTAAAAACTGGTCTCTTCTTTCAAGGAAGGAGTAGTGACCTGCACCCTCGAAGGTAACAAGGCCTGCCTCGGGCATAAGCTTTTCCATAATTTTTGCATCACTCAGAGGTGTTGCATCGTCAGCCGAGCCCCAGATAAGAAGCGTGGGTGCCGTCACATTGGGCATAAGGTGCTGCAAATCCTCGTTTACGACCTTTACAAGAGTCTGACGCATTACGGGTGAAGCTGCATTATAGTCTGCAGAGCCGTTCCTTTTGCGGAGATTTTCAAGTGCATCGGGGAAGAATTTACGCACGAATTTTGTGGAGAATATCCATCTTGTCATTTTGTAAATTCTCTGCTTTATTTTCTGCTTGAGAGTCTTTTTCGGCTTGACGCCTGCGGCGTCAACAAGGATAACCTTGTCTATCTCAAAGGGAAGCTCCCTTGAGCAAAGCTTAATGATAACTCTGCCGCCGAAGGAGTGACCTAAAAGGCTGATTTTTTCACAGGGGAACTCCTTCATAAAATCAAGCACAAAATCGGTGTAATCGTCAACGCACCAGGGCTCCTCAGGCTCCTGGCTTTCACCGAAGCCGGGCATATCCATAGCAATTACACGGTACTTTGCTTTAAGAAGGTCAATAGCTGACTGAAAAAGGGTAATATTACTGCCCCAGCCGTGCAGAAGAAGCACTGTATCGCCCTGACCCTCGCATATATAATTTATGTTAAGACCTTTGATATTAACTGTCAACTGTAAATCATTCCTTTCAAAAAGTGCATACTTACACAGTCTACAGTATTATAGCACATTATTATAATAATTTCTACCAATTATGTTACTATTTATTATATTTTTATTTTGCAAATTTTAGTTATTTTTCACTCTGATGTTGAATGTGATTTTTAATTATGTTAAAATCGGGTTATAATATAAAACGGAGGATACGGTATGACTGATATTATTGTTATCGGCGGAGGCCCTGCGGGTCTTACCGCTGCAATGTATGCTTTAAGAGGCGGTAAAAGCGTTATGCTTTTTGAAAAAGAGTCCTACGGCGGACAGATAAGCAAAAGCGCCCTTGTAGAAAACTACCCCTCGGTAAAGGCTGTAAGCGGCTTTGAATTTTCAATGAATCTCTATAACCAGGCAAAGGACTTCGGCTGTGAGTTCAGAAAAGAAAAGGTAATAAGCGTAATTGACGGTGAAACAAAAAGGGTTATCACAGCCAAGGGTGAATATGAATGCAGTGCCGTTATTTTTGCCGTAGGCGCCACGCCGAGAAAATCAGGCCTTGAAAACGAGGAAGAGCTTATAGGCAGAGGACTTTCCTACTGTGCCCACTGCGACGGCAACTTTTTCAGAAAAAGAGATGTTGCCGTAATAGGCGGCGGAAGCACTGCCTTACAGGACGCGCTCTACCTCAGTGAAATTTGCAACAGAGTTTACCTTGTGCACAGACGTGACGAATTCAGAGGTGAAAGCGCCCTTGTCGAAAGAGTAAAGGCAAAGGAAAACATAGAAACCGTTTACGACAGCACCCTTGTAAGGGCAGAGGGTAAGCCCGTGCTTAAAAGCATTACCGTTAAAAACAAAAATACACTTGAAGAAAGAGAAATAGCCGTAAACGGACTTTTCCTTGCTATCGGTCAGGTGCCTGCAACAAAGGATTTTGCCGATGTACTTCCCCTTGACAAGTACGGCTATGTTGACTGTGACGAAGGCTGCAAAGTAAAAGAGGGTATTTTCGTTTGCGGTGACTGCCGTAAAAAGACTCTTCGTCAGCTCACGACTGCCGTATCTGACGGCTCAACTGCAGGAAGCGAGGCATAAATGAACACCTTTGAAAGG
>JBGVGP010000106.1:0-14507 GCA_045121735.1 Acutalibacteraceae bacterium | reverse complement strand
ACCGCAATTTTGTCATCGTCAAACTCCATAATGAATTCAGCGATGTCGGGATAAGCCATATCGGCAAGCTCATCTCTTAAAAGCTTAAGGTTGTTTTCCTCAAGCAATGAGTGAAGATATGAAAAATCCTGTTCATTCATTTTTTTCACCGACTTTCTCAGTGCAGCGCTGTCGGTAAAAGGGCAGGGTCTGCACTATATAGTATTGAATTGCACGCGTTAGGTTTACTGTCGCCGTCCATAGTGTGACCCACCTCCTGATAAGTTAAAATAAGGGTGAATAACCCATACACATTATTGTACCTTTTTGAGGGAACAATGTCAACAGAAAAAAGAAAAATAAAAACACCGCGACCCGAGGGGTCAGTCCCCGGGCTGCGGTATTTTGATTTATTCAAGCTCAAATGCACCCGTATAAAGCTGATAGTACTTGCCCTTTTTGGCTATAAGGTCCTCGTGAGTGCCGCGCTCTATAATAACGCCCTTTTCAAGCACCATAATAACATCGGAGTTCATAACCGTTGAAAGTCGGTGAGCAATTACAAATACTGTTCTGCCCTTCATAAGTGCATCCATGCCCTTTTGCACAAGTGCCTCTGTTCTTGTATCAATTGAGGAGGTAGCCTCGTCAAGAATCATAACAGGCGGGTCTGCTACGGCTGCACGGGCAATTGAAATAAGCTGACGCTGACCCTGCGAAAGGTTTGCACCGTTATTTGTAAGCATTGTGTCATAGCCGTGAGGCAGACGGCTGATAAAGGAGTGTGCATTTGCCTTTTTTGCCGCCTCGATAATTTCCTCGTCGGTGGCATCAAGGTTGCCGTAACGGATATTGTCCCTTACTGTGCCGGTGAAAAGGTTAGTGTCCTGAAGAACAATGCCGAGAGAACGGCGAAGGTCAGCCTTTTTGATTTTATTGATGTTGATGCCGTCGTAACGGATTTTACCGTCGGCAAGGTCGTAGAAGCGGTTGATGAGATTGGTAATAGTGGTTTTGCCTGCACCGGTTGCGCCGACAAAGGCAACCTTCTGTCCCGGCTCTGCGTAAAGGCTTATGTTGTGAAGAACAATTTTTTCCTCGTTATAGCCGAAGTCAACATCGTAGAATCTTACCTCACCCTTAAGCTCGGTGTAGGTTGTGGAGCCGTCCTCGTGGGGATGCTTCCAAGCCCATAAGCCTGTATGCTCGGGTGTTTCAATAAGCTCGCCCTTTTCGTCGTGCTTTGCGTTTACAAGCCTTACATAGCCCTCGTCCTTCTCGCTTTCCGTGTCAAGGACCTCAAAGATACGCTTTGCACCTGCCATTGCCATTACAACGGAGTTCAGCTGCTGTGAAATCTGGTTTATAGGCATTGTGAATGACTTTGAAAGCTGAAGAAAAGCAACTACGCCGCCAAGCTCAATGTAAAGCAGGTTACCTGATGAAAGTCCCTTGCTTACTGTAAGCATAGCAAGAAGACAGCCCGTAATTGCAAGAATTACATACTGAAGATGGCCGAGATTGTTGTTGATGGGACCGAGGATATTTACAAACTTGTTTGCGTTATAGGTATTGCTGTAAAGCTCGTCGTTCTTTTCGTCAAAGGCTTGCTTGGCCTTTTCCTCGTGACAGAAAACCTTAATAACCTTCTGGCCCGTAATCATTTCTTCAACAAAGCCGTTAACGTCACCTATTGACTTTTGCTGCTTGAAGAAAAACTTACCGCTGTTTGATGCAATCTTACCTGTAATCAGCAACATAAAGAATATGCATATTACAACAATGCCTGTCATAGGCACGCTCTTGAAAAGCATAGCAACAAAGGTTGTGATGATTGTAACAGCTGATGAAACAAACTGTGGGATAGACTGTGATATCATCTGACGCAGAGTGTCAGTGTCGTTGGTGTAACGGCTCATAATATCACCGTGGCTGTTTGTGTCAAAATATTTTATGGGAAGAGTCTGCATATGTGTGAACATACGGTCTCTTACCTGCTTGAGAATACCCTGTGAAATCACAACCATAAGGCGTTGCTGACAGAATGCGCTGATAATACCGAGCAGGAAAATACCTGCCATCTGTAAAAGCTTTGCCGCAAGGGGAGCGAAGTCTTTCGAGCCCTGTGTGAGCATAGGCGTGATGTAGTCGTCAATAAGCACTGCCGTAAAGTTTGCCGAAGCAATAGTTGTAAGCGCCGATACAAGTATGCATACCACAACAAGCAGCATAAGAAGCTTGTATTTTGCACCAACGAGGGAGAAAAGGCGCTTGATTATGTTAAGGTCAAGCTTTTCACCCTTCATTCTTACGGGCGTACCTCCGTGACGTGACATAGGAGGAGGGGGCATAGTATTTTTCTTTCCCATAGGCTGATTACTCATTGTCAGTGCCTCCCTTCTTCTGTGATAAGTAAACCTCGCGGTATATTTCGTTGCTTTCAAGCAGCTCCTTCGGAGTGCCGAAGCCTGAAATACCGCCGTCGTCAAGGACGATTACCTTGTCGGCGTCCTCAATGGACGAAATTCTCTGTGCGATAATAATTTTTGTTGTTTCGGGAATATATTCCTTGAAGGCCTTTCTTATCATAGCGTCTGTCGCTGTGTCAACGGCACTTGTTGAGTCGTCGAGGATAAGCACCTTCGGATGCTTGAGCAGTGAGCGGGCAATGCAGAGCCTCTGCTTCTGTCCGCCTGAAACGTTTGAGCCGCCCTGCTCAATGAAGGTATCGTAGCCGTTTTCTTTTTCCGTAACAAAGGGATGAGCCTGTGCAAGGGTGCAGACCTCTATCATCTCCTCGTCGGTTGCATCCTCCTTGCCCCAGCGCAGATTATCCTTGATGGTGCCTGAGAAAAGCACGTTTTTCTGCAGCACCATTGCAACTGCATTACGCAGGGTGTCAAGGTCATATTCCTTAACGTCTCTGCCGCCTACCTTTACGGTGCCCTCACTTGTGTCGTAAAGTCTGGAAATAAGCTGAACAAGTGTGGTTTTTGATGAGCCCGTTGAGCCGATAATACCTACGGTTTCACCGCTTTTGATGTGGATATTCACATTCTTAAGGCAGAAGCTTTCACTTTCCTTTGAATAAGCAAAGGAAACACCGTCAAAGTCAACGCTGCCGTCGGCAACTTCAAAAACGGGATTTTCGGGATTTTTAAGGTCACTTTCCTCGTTGAGAACCTCACATACTCTTTCACCTGCAGCCTTTGACATTGTAAGCATAACAAAAATCATTGAAAGCATCATCAGATTCATAAGTATCTGCATAACATAAGAAAGGACAGAAACAAGGTCACCTGTTGTCATTTCGGTTTCACCTGTGCTTACAATAAGGTTTGCACTGAACCAGGAGATAAGAAGTATGCAGGTGTAGGTTGCCAGCTGCATCATAGGCGCATTGAAGGCAATTATATTTTCTGCTTTTCTTGTGTCCTTGTAAATTGTTTCGGAAACATTTCGGAACTTGCCCTCCTCCTGCTTTTCGCGCACAAAGGACTTTACAACTCTTATACCGCGGAGATTTTCTTCAACAACATTGTTGAGCTTGTCGTAGGTCTTGAAAACTCTTTTGAATACGGGGTGAGCATTTTTAACTACAAGACCGAGACCGAGCGCAAGCAGGGGAATAACACAAAGGAAGATTACGGAAATTCTGCTGTTTACACCCATTGCCATAACAAGTGAGAATAAAAGCATGGCAGGTGAGCGCACTGCAATTCGAATAATCATCTGATAGGACATCTGCAGATTTGTGATGTCGGTGGTAAGTCTTGTTACAAGACCCGATGAGGAGAACTTATCAATATTTGCAAAGGAAAAGCTCTGTATGTTATGGAACATATCGTGACGCAGATTCCTTGCAAAGCCGGCTGAAGCCTTTGCGGCTGTTACGCCTGCAGCTGCGCCGAAGAAGAGACTTAAAACACAAAGCACGATAAGGAAAAGCCCTGTTTTTACAACAAAGCCGGTATCACCCTTGTTTATGCCGTTGTCAATAAGCTTACCCATAAGGTAGGGGATAAGAACCTCCATTATAACCTCAAGACATACAAGCAGGGGAGTGAGAACCGAGGGGAGCTTGTATTCTCTTATGCATTTACTGAGGGTTTTAATCATTTCTATCACTCATCCTTTCTATATTACTGTTGATTTTATTTATTATTTTTAAAAGAGCCTCCGTTTCCTCGGCACTGATGCCCTCGGAAATATCCTCTTCCATTTTGCAAAAGGCATCATCTACCCTTTGGTGAAGCTCAAGAGCCTTTTCTGTAAGCACAATTTTTTTTAGTCTGCCGTCATTCGGCACGCTTTTTCTTTCAATAAGTCCGTTTTTTTCCATCAGTGAAAGGATACTGCTTGCCGTTGAGCGTCTTATGTCAAACTCTTTTTCAAAGTCCTTCTGAAAAATATCTCTGTGACGGTTCTGGTGAAAATAACGCAGAGCCCAGCCGTGAGTGCCCGTCATTTCGTCTATATAGCTTTTGAGTGCATTGGCGTCCATATATCTTCGTATAAGACGTGAGCAGTGGCTTATTTCAAAGCCTATGCGTTTAGCTTCCATTGTACACCTCCCTGATAATGTTAGCCTACTAACAATCTGAATTATAGACTTTTAAGCTTAAAAAGTCAATAGAAGGTATGTATTCTTAATTTTAAAATATTATACATCATTTATTGTTTTTTAGGCTTGATTTAAGTTGTATAATTATGGTATAATTGCATGATTTATAATAAGGAAGTGTTTATTTTTTTAAATAGTGGCTTTTGCCGCGTGATAATTATTAATATGAGGTGATTAAACTGAAGCGGTCAAATATATTAAAAAAATCTGCAGCGGTGCTGCTTTCACTTATTATTGCTCTTATGACTCTTGCTCCTGCCGGTCTTGCCGTAAGCTATCCTGCAGGTGTTACAGCCGAACAGGCACAGGACGCAATGGGTAAAACCGATGCTGTTTTCTCTGCAATTCTCGGTGCAACTGAGGGCAAAAGCGTAAGTGAGTTTGTAATTCCTATGATACTCGGAGACGAAACTCTTTCCTCACTTGCAAAAATGATGTACTCTATGGGTGAGGAAAATGCCGAAACCTTTTCAACCATCGGCATTGCAATGGCACCTGCTGATATTGCAAAGAATCTCGGCAACTATCCCGATGTGCAGGCAAGAATGATGAACGCCGAATCATGGAGCACCCTTGACCTTACAGGTGCAGTTTGGGGCGTAAGCACCGTGCAGGAATTTACCGATGCTGCCGTTGCCCTTTTCCTTCCTATGAACGAGCTGCTTTATACTATTCTTTGCGGCGGCTCCTATTCTCTTAATCCTCTTGTGGGTATTCAGGGCGACAAGGGCTACGAAAAGGCTCTTATGCGTATTTTTGCTGCAATGGGTATGGAAAGCGTTACTGCTCCCTCTGCCTTCTACTCACAGGCTCAGGCAGATAAAACCTCAATGATAAGAAACCTTATAAAGGATGTTGTAGTATATCTTGAGCTTATCTGCAGCGCCCCTGCAACAATGCTCAGCAAGAACCTTCCCGGTATTGCTTATTTTATTCAGAACGGCGGACTTGACAGTGCCGTTGCAAAGCTTGTTGAGCCTCTTAAAATTAAGGTTCTCGGTATAACCACACCTATAAAAATCGGCAGCGTAATGGATCTTGCAGCTGAGGGTGAGAGCGGAATGAGTCTTGATGTAAGCATTGACCTTGGCTCCTTTACTGCAACAGGTACACTTGTAACAGCGCCCTTTGATATGAATGAGCTTGCATCTCTTGCAACAGAGGATGTTGACGCTACCTATATCGTAAATACAGCAGACAGCTTTATTTATATTTTCAGATGGATTCTTGAAACCGTAAGGCTCAATATGGGTACAATACCTCAGATGCTCGAAGGTCTTTCACCTGAAATGGATGCTGCAAAAATCAGTCAGCTTCTCACAGGCCTTTTTTCAAAAAGCACCGATGAAATAATGAGCGTATATATCGGTCTTCTCAGCGCACAAAGCGGTAAGGTTAATCCTTATATCTGGAGCTTTAATCCGGTATCATCCCTTTATGTTACCTATACGCCGAATCTCGGCCCCGAAAAGTTCCAGCGTGTGCTTGACGGCATTGATGCTCTTATCAACGATTTTGTAAAAGAGAGCGGTGAGGCTGAGAGCCTTCGCGAGGTAATAGCTCCCGAAATTTATTCAAACGCAGTTGTTACAAAGCTTGTAGCCGGCATTTATTCACTGCTCACAGACGAGCAGATGAGCACCTTCTTAAGCCTTACAGGTCTTGACGTAAGTCCTGCCGAGCTCGGAAGAAGACTTTCCGAGGATGAATATTATGAGGTGAGTGCTGCTCTTAAAAGCATAAGCAGCTACTCTGAGCTTGAGGAGCTTGACGTAAGCTGGGGCTTTAAAAACGGTGACAGAGACGGCTTTGTAAGAGCAGTCAGCGCCTGCTTCAGACCGCTTGAGGGTCTTTTACGTATGGTGCTTTGCGGTGACAGCCTTAACGTGCTCGGCGGTATTCCCTTCTACGGCAGTGACGGATACAATACGGCTGTTATTCCCATACTTGAGGCTATCGGCTGCAGCTATGATGAAATATACTCCTTTGATGAGTACCGTTCTCTTGTAGGCCAGACCGATGTTATGCTTCCTATCGTTCAGCCGCTTGTTTCCCTTGTTGAGCGATTTATAGATTATCCCGTTTATACCCTCACAGGAATTCTTCCTAACCTTATGTACTTTATAAATAACGGTGGTATTGAAATATGCATCAACAATCTTCTTTATCCCGTTATGAGCATAATGGATTCTCTCGGTCTTTCAGGTCAGTTTGATTTTTCGTCTCTTATAGAGCTTGATACCGACAAAATCATCGATGACCTTATGGCAGAGCTTGACCTTGGCATAAAGCTTCCTGAGCTTGATATAAAGCAGTTTGCTTCAATGGGTACACTTGTAACTGTACAGACAAAGCGCACACAGCTCGCCGAGCCTATGACAGTTCAGTATCTTCAGGCTGATAAAACAGGTGTAATGGTAACACTTATGAGATACGGTGTTGAGGTGCTCAAGACCCCTGGTAATGAGTCAATTGTGGAATCCTTTATGTCAGGTGCAAACGGTGACAGTGACCTGTTTGCTACCTATTCGTCCGATATAGGCACGGAAATGGCAAATATGACAGTTGACGAAACCGTGGAATGGCTTTATAAGCTCTTCTTCCGTGAAAGAGCAACCGTAGAGGAAAATAAACTTGAGGATTACACTCCGACTATTATTTATAAAGAAAAGAAAAGTGTAAGCGGTGGTGTAGTGCTCGGAGTTATGGCTGTAATTATTGCCGCAGGCGCAGTTGCTGCCTATATAAACAGAAAGAAGCTTATGGAGCTTTTAGAAAAGCTCAGGGACAGAAAGTCCGTGGAGGAATAAGTATGCTTATATTAAGAAATATTGTAAAAGATTATGTGGCAGGTGATACCACAGTAAGAGCTCTGAATGATGTCAGCATCAATTTCAGAGAAAGCGAGTTTGTATCAATCCTGGGTCCTTCAGGCTGCGGTAAAACAACACTGCTTAACCTTATCGGCGGTCTTGACAGATACACAAGCGGAGACCTTGTAATCAACGGAAAAAGCACAACAAGCTTTACCGATGAAAACTGGGATACTTACCGTAACCATTCTATCGGCTTTGTTTTCCAGAGCTATAACCTCATACCTCATCAGAGTGTGCTTGCTAACGTTGAGCTTGCACTTACCCTTTCAGGCGTAAGCAAGGCCGAAAGAAGAGAAAGAGCAATAAGAGCTCTTGAGCAGGTTGGTCTTGCAGAGCAGATTCACAAAAGACCCAACCAGATGTCAGGCGGTCAGATGCAGAGAGTTGCTATTGCACGTGCTCTTATCAATGACCCCGATATTCTTCTTGCCGACGAGCCCACAGGTGCTCTCGACAGTGAAACAAGCGTACAGATTATGGAAATTCTTAAGGAGATAAGCAAGGATAAGCTTATCATTATGGTTACCCATAACCCTGAACTTGCAAACGAATATTCAAACAGAATTATCCGCTTCCTTGACGGTAAGATGGTAGACGACAGTAATCCCTATGAGCCCAAGGAAATGGACTATGTAAAGGAAACCGTAAGGGCAGCAGAGGAAAGTAAAAAAGGCAAAAAGCCTTCAATGAGCTTCCAGACAGCCTTCGGTCTTTCACTTCGTAACCTCGGCACCAAAAAGGGCAGAACAATACTCACAGCCTTTGCGGGCTCAATAGGTATTATCGGTATTGCTCTTGTTCTTGCTCTTTCAACAGGTATTCAGAACTATGTTGATAAAATGCAGCACGATACGCTTCTTGCCTTCCCGATTTCTATTGAAAAGGAAAGCATGGATATGGACAGCCTTGCAACTACGGTGATGGGTATGAATCCCATAGGCTATGAGCGTGACCATGAGCTTGATGCAATATATGTAAACGGTGTTTTCAGTGAAATGATAAACAGCTTCATTGCACAGTCAAATTCAAATAATATAGAAACCTTCTGCAAATATATTGAAGATAATCAGAAAGCCTTTGACGAGGTTTGTAACGACGTTCAGTATAAGTATGCAACTCCTCTTAACATCTATAAGGTGGACGAGGGCAAAAAGCCAATTCAGGTAAATCCCTCCACAATGCTTGACTCCCTCGGTGCAGGCAGTATGATGAAAATGATGGAAGGCTTTATGGGTGCAGGTCTCAACATGTGGAAGGAGCTTGTTGGCGGAAACGATGTTGTTGCCGAGCAGTACGATATTATCTACGGCAGACTTCCCGAGGAAAAGGATGAGATTGTTGTAGTTGTTGACGGTAATAACGAAATCAACGAAACAATGCTTTATGCTCTCGGTCTTGTTGACCAGGCAGAATTTCAGTCAAACCTTATGTCAAGCCTTGCAGGCAATCAGAAGGAAAACGATGTTCAGGAAACCTACAGCTTTGAAGAAATCTGCAACCTTAAATATAAGCTCGTTCTTTCAAGCTCATATATGGTAAAGAACAAGAAAACAGGCCTCTGGGAGGATAAGAGAGCAAATTCAGCCTTTGTAAGAAAGCTTGTTGAACAGGGCCTCGACCTTAAGGTGGTTGGTATTGTACGCCCCGGTGAGGATAATGTGCTTTCAGTAGGTACAGGCGGTATCGGCTACAGACCCGAGCTTATGGAATATGTGCTTGAGGAAACTGCAAAGTCACAGGTTGTTCAGGAGCAGCTTTCAAATCCCAATAAGGACGTGCTTACAGGTCTTGAATTCGTTAACCTTTCAGTAAACGATTTTGACCTTAAGGATATTGACCTTAAAAAGATTGATATGGCTTACCTCGATATCGGTCCCTTTATGAGCATGGCAGGGGACATCGACCTTTCACAGGTTGACATTACTGACCTTTCAAGCCTCTTCAACTTCGGCGATATGACTGATATGCAGAAAAAGCTTATGGAGGGCTACCTCAATGACGAGCAGGTAATTGCCCTTAAGCAGGCTTACATTGATACAGTCAATGCACAGTGCTCCTATGACAGTACAATGGAAATCTTAGGCTATCAGCTCAAGGAAAGCCCCACCTCAATTTACTTCTACCTTAAGTCCTTCGAGGCAAAGGAGAAGTTCAACGAGATGATTGACTACTATAACGAGCAGGTTACTGAAGACGGTCATCCCGAGCTTGAAATTGCTACCACAGACGCTATCGGTGCACTTCTTAATTCTGTTACAAAGATTATCAACATCGTAACCTATGTGCTTGTTGTATTCGTTGCAATTTCACTTGTTGTTTCATCTATTATGATAGGTATCATCACCTACATTTCAGTTCTTGAAAGAACAAAGGAAATCGGTATTCTGCGTGCAATCGGTGCATCAAAGGGTGACGTTTCAAGAGTATTCAACGCAGAGACCGTAACCATAGGTCTTGCGGCGGGTATAATAGGTATAATTTCAACCCTTGTGCTTGAAATACCAATTAACATTCTTCTTGAGTATCTCACCCATAGCGGTGCCAAGGCAGTTCTTCCCTTCGGTGCGGCAATCATTCTTATTCTTATCAGCGTCTTCCTTACCTTTATTGCAGGTCTCGTACCCTCATCAATTGCAGCAAAGAAGGATCCCGTTGAAGCACTCAGAACAGAATAATAAGCTTAAAATAAAATCACGCAGATGTAAAATTCTGCGTGATTTTTTACTTTTCCGGCTTCAAATTATGACAAAGTATTTTTTATATCAATGATAGAATTTTTAAAGTAAAAAATAAAGGAGCCGATGCTATGCTTTGTAAAAACTGCGGTTACACTCTTTCGGGTAATGAAAAATTCTGTCCTGAATGTGCAACACCCTTAAAAAATGAAAAGACCCTTACCAGGAAAAATCTGCAGGAGGAAGAGATGCCTGCGAATGAAGAAAGTAAAATCATCAAGCAGGAATATATCTTTCCCGAAAAGGAGAACGAGAAGAGCAAGCCTCAGCGCCATATGCAGATTTTTGCCGATGAGCCTGAGGAGGTACAGTCAAGCCCCGTGAAGGGAAAAAGCTACGGCGGAAGAATATTGCTTCTGCTTTTTCTTATCTGCGCTTTTGCTGCGGCGACCTTTGCCGTTACCGATTATTTTGACCTTACCTCAGCGGTGTTTAACCTGACAAAAACGCAGGAGGTAAATGAAACAGCCTCACGGGCTTATGAACATAAAAACAGCGTCGTAGAGCCCGACAGGAGCCTTTTGCCGTCAACGGCATACGTGATGTCCGGTAAGGGCATTACCCTGCGTAAGGGGCCGGGCAACGGCTATGGTGCCCTTGTCGACTTAAAGGGTCTTGCGCAGGTACAGCTTTGCGGTGAAAGCTTTACTGAAGAGGGCTGGGTATATGTTTACTGCGCCGAGGAGGAGGCTTACGGCTGGGCTGACGCATCCTTTATCACCGACGGTGAGCCCGAACAAAAAAATACCACTGCAGCTGAAACTACAGCCACAGTGGAAGAAGGAAGCTATATTCAATAATTTTTTATTGCGGCTTTAATCCTCAACCATATTTCTTACCTTTTCAGGTACGGTGAGGTTTTTAAAGCCGTAAAATTTTACTGCATTTTCACCAAGGAAAAGAGCCTTGTCCTTTTCGGTGATGCTGTCGGATTTCACTATAAAATCAAAGCTCATTTTATATGTAATGGCAGTCATTGTTCTCGGGTAGTCACTGCCCCACATAAGCTTATTGAAGCCTACAAGCTCTGCGGCCTCTTTTATTGCCTTTACTGCAGAGGGGTAGGGGTAAAACTCGCTGTTGAAAAGCCAGGTAATGCCGCCGCTTTCAATAAAAACGTTTTCGTTTTTTGCTGTTTCAATCTGCTTAAGCCAGTTTTCTCTTGTAACCATACCGAAGTGACCTATTGCAATTTTAAGCTTGGGGAACATCTTTGCTATTTTGTCAAGCATATCGGTCTGCTCATCACCGTCAGCAAGGTCAATAGAAATGAATTTTCCCTTTTCGTTTGCAGCCTCAAAGGGATGAAGATGATTAAGAAGATTTTTATCCTTGAGTCTTGAAGCGCAGATTTTTATTCCGTCAAAGCCGTCAATATCCTTAAGCTCCTTTTCTTCATAAAGGGCACAGATTCTTATTCTGTCGGGGTATTTTTTTCTTGCTTCAAGAAGGTAGCTGTCCTGATTGCCGTCAATATATTCCTGGGTTATAACAGCGGCGGAAACTCCTGCATAATCCATATTTGCAATGAATCTTTCGGCAGAGTTTATGCCGTCGGTCATGTAAGCAGGCATCATCTGTCGGATTTCACCGCCAAAATCACTTTTGCCTCCGCCTACATCATAAACAGGCTTACCGTTTACCGTACCCTGCTGCTTACCCCAAAGGTGAGCGTGTGCATCAATAATCATAATTATTTCTCCCTTGGAATCAGCCGATTTTAATAAGCACCTTTGCAAGGGTACCGTCGTTGTTCTTAAGTGCCTCAAAGGCCTTTGTAGCATCGTTCATACCGTAAACGGCACTTACCATTTTCATAACATCAGCCTTCTTATCCTTTATAAGGTCAATGTTGTTGATAAAGTCAGCGTTGAGAGCATTTCTGCTTCCGTAGATATTAAGCTCCTTTTTGAGAATAATGGAGTGGATGAAGCTGGTTTCTCTTTTGCCGTTACCTATAAGAATAATGTTTGCACCGAAGGCAGCGCTGTCAATACAGGCAAGGAAGGTTTCGGGTGCACCGCAGGCCTCAATACATACATCAAAGCCGTTGCCGTCAGTGAATTCATTTGTAAATTCCTCGAGGCTCTGCTCCTTTGTGTTAACAACTGCATCAGCGCCGTAGGCCTTTGCAAGCTCAAGTCTGTTGTCGAGAATATCGGCAACAACTATTTTTTTGCATTTCTGCTTTGCGGCAATAAGAGCAAAAAGACCGATAGGACCTGCACCTACAACAAGCACAGTATCACTTTCCTTGATTTCAGCTCTTGAAGCAGCATGCTGTGAAATTGCAAAGGGCTCAACGAGAGCAAGCTCCTCGGCCGAAAGGCCCTTGCCGTCAAAAATTCTTTCTACGGGCATTGCAACATACTCACAGAAGGCACCGTCACGCTGAACACCCATAGTCTGATTGTCGGTGCAGCAGTTTACAAGACCTCTGCGGCATGAGTAGCAGCCGCCACAGTTGAAATAGGGGTTACAGGTTACTGTATCACCCTTTTTAAGTCCTCTGTCGTTTTCGGGAATTTCTACAATTTCAGCTGAAAACTCGTGTCCGGGAATTCGGGGATAGGTGGTAAAGGGCTGGTTGCCTGTGTATGAAGCAACGTCAGCACCGCAGATGCCTACATATTTTATTTTAAGTAAGGCTTCACCCTCTTTTACCTCGGGCATAGGGATTTCCTTAATTTCAATTTTATCGGGATTTTCAATAACAATAGCCTTCATTTATTTATCCTCCTGAATGAATTCCTTGTTCCATATAACGCCTGTTTTAAGGGGAGCGCCCTTTGAGAAGATTTTGTTTTCATAGGCATATAAGGGGTCAGCAGTAAACTCGTCCTTGTCAATAAGCTCAACAACCTCGTCATAACGGCTGTCAACAAGCACCTTTATTGCTTCTTCCATATGTGACTGACGGAAGTTGATTGAAGCAAAAATAACGTGATTTTCAAAGCCGAAGGGCATAGTGTCGTATTTTACAACGGGACCGAGTGAAAAGCTGTTGTAAACGCCGTTACAGCCGAGCACCTTATGCTCAAAGGCAACACGGTGCTCAATATCGGTACCGCTTGTGCCTACAAACATAGTTGCTCTTGAGCCGAGCTTTTCTATAATCCTTTCTGCAGTTTCCTTTTCATTAAGGCCTGCAGTGCAAAGGTAATCAGCCTTTGCGATTTCCTTGCTGAAAACAACCTTCTTGCTGCTTTCGTCACTTCTGCCGATGAAAAGAATTTCTGCATCGGGGTGATGTCTTCTGATTTCTGCAGCGATGAAAAGTCCTGTCATGCCAAGACCGAAAACAACTGTCTTTTTGAAGATGTTTTCCTTTGCAAGTCTTCTTGCCTCGGCCTCTCTGCACTTGTGCTTTGCCATTTCTACACGGAAATTCTGTGCCTCACCGATATCCTCCATACGCTCGAGCTGGAAAATAGCACATGCATAAGGATCAGCAAATGAAAGCTTTTTAGCAACAGAAAGGGGAAGCTTTGTAAGACCGTCGTATTTTTCGGGCAGCCTTAAAAGCATATCGGGGTTAAAATAGTTCTTATCACAGAAAAGACCGTCAGCCTGATCGCAGCCGTATTCAAAGTAGGTTTCATCCTCGGTGTAGCGGGTGGGGTCCCAGCTGTCACCGCCACGGATTAAAACAATAGCAAATCGGTTTTCCGAGGGTACCCATACAACGCCCTCGTGACCGTTGATGAGTCTTTTTTCACCTGCAGGAAATTTAGCAGAAAGCTTACCGTCTCTGCCCATTTTCATAAGCTCAAAGTCTGTTCCGCAAAAGCCCTGAAAAACAGGCCATGCCTCAACGCCCTTTAAAAGCGGCTCACCTCTAAGACGCTGTCTTTCGGGGTTGATAAGATTTATTTCACCGTATTTTATCGGCTTTTGGGCATCGTTCTGAAAATATGTGCCGTAGGTTTTCATTCTGGTTCCTCCTGTTATTTAAAGAAGCTCAATTTTAAAGCAAAGTGGTAAATCTGTTGTCACACCCTCGGGAAGTGTGATTTCAAGAGCCTTGTCGGTTCTCTTGTACTCAACCTCGCCGTAGCCTAAAAGTGTAATCTTATCAAAAAGAACATATCTCATATCACATCTTCTGAGGCTCTTGATTTTTACGGTTTTACCGTTGGGACGCATCTGGAAGGCAAAAAGCTCACCGTCCTTGTAGGTGAAACGGAAATCCTTGTGAGTAAAGGCTTTTTCGTCACTGTCCTTGAAGGCGCCGTCTTCAGCGTTTACTCTTCCCTCGCCGAAGTATCTCCAGGGTACGGTGCCGTAAATACC
>JBGVGP010000105.1:0-5791 GCA_045121735.1 Acutalibacteraceae bacterium | reverse complement strand
TATGATATATCAAGCAAAAGCCTTACGCCGAAAAACGAAAAGCAGACTACTGCAGCTGCAAGAAGGACGTATAAGCCCTTCTTGGTATATTCTGATTTGAAGCGAAGGTGAATACGTCTTTTCAGCGGAATGTTACCTGCGGGGTATTCCCTTGCAAAGGTATAATAGCTGTTTCTTACCCTGGGCTTGTTGTTCCTGTAGGGCGAGTTGCTTTTATCAAAGGGATTTTTTATCTTCATCGGATTATCCTTTTTTTAATCAGTCAAAATATTTTGCTGCCTTACTGCGAAGGTCAGAGATAGTCTGCTTGGGGTCGCTGCTGCCGAAGATAGCAGAGCCTGCAACAAGCACGTTTGCGCCTGCCCTTGCGGCAACCTCAACAGTATCAAGAGAGATACCGCCGTCAACCTGAATATCCATATCAAGGCCTCTTTTTGCACATTCTGCACGAAGAGCAACAATCTTATCCATCATATCAGCCATAAAGGACTGACCTCCGAAGCCGGGCTCAACAGTCATAACAAGCACCATGCCAAGCTTTTCAAGGTAGGGATATACAGTCTCGATGGGAGTGCCGGGCTTTACTGCAAGAGCAGCAATTTTACCCTTTTCACGGATAAGGTCAATTGTTTCCTCAACGGGAGAATCACTTTCAACGTGGAAGCAGATAAGGTCTGCACCTGCGTTTATAAAGTCGGGGATATACTTTTTGGGGTCGCTTATCATAAGGTGACAGTCGAAAACAAGGTCGGAGCATTTGCGAAGGCACTTTACAAGGGGAGCGCCGAGGGTGATATTGGGAACGAAGTGACCGTCCATAACGTCGATGTGAAGCCAGTCTGCGCCGCATCTTTTCATGTTTTCAAATTCTTCACCCATTTTTGAGTAGTCGCATGAGAGAATTGACGGTGAAATTTTAATCATATTTATTACCTCGCTTTTTTTATTTGAGTGGTTACATAATTTTACATTTTATTATATCAATTATATAAGTAAAAATCAATAGATTTGTATGTCTAAAAAACAACAGGTTAAGCATCTTTTAATTGCATCACTTTTGAATTTTTTGTACAAATTCGGTTGCAGTTATTTACAAACGGAGCGTTATGTTGTACTATATAAATGGCTTTATGTTGCCGCACAGGGCGGTAAAGATATGAGAGAAAAGGAAGTAAATTAAAATGAGTTTCAAATACTATATGCAAAAGGCTCTTGATTTGCCTGAGGATGGGGACGAAATTGAATACTTCAACCTCAAGGCAAGAGTATCGGGCAATGTACTTGTAAATGCACAGCGAAACATTCCTACACCTACCTACGTTTATGAGGCAGACATAACAAAGTTTTATGCCGAATACAAAAAGCTCAAGGAGGAATGTGGCTATCAGCTTTCCTTCAACACCCTTATGATGAAGCTTCTTTCCGAGGGACTTAAGGTTGCACCCAGACTTAACGCTCACCTTCAGTACAATCACACTGCCTCTGCAGGAAGACTTATCATCAAAAAGAATATCGACGTAGCAATGCCTATTTTTATGGACGGCGGAGTTACCTTCCCTGTAAAGGTGCGCGGAATTGAAAAGCAGAGCCTTAAGGAAATCTCTGACCAGATTGCTGACATTATGAGAAGACTTGAAAAGACCGACGTTGACTCTCTGATGTTTGACCTTATTCAGCAGAGAATGATAGGCTGGGTGCTTAAGGGTAAGCTTTATTCAACAACACTGCAGATTCTTTCAGGCTTTGTGGGTAAGTACAGTGTTACAAGCCTCAAGGATCTTTTTGCCGAAAAGAAGCGTGACCCCGAAAGCCTTGATATGTACGCCTTCAACGAGGGTACAGTATGCTTTACAAACACAGGCACACTTGACAGAAATTTTACAGGTCACATCTCCTACGGACCTCTTCTTTATCCCCAGGTTTTCCTTTTCGGCATAAGCAATATCAAGGATGTTGAATATGTATATAAAAACGAAAAGGGTGAGGTTGACATCGGTACAAAGAAGATGCTTCCCATGACCTTTGCCTTTGACCATAGAATCGGCGGATTCGGTGATGTTATTCCTCTTATCCGTAAGTTTGAAGAGGTATTTGCTGACCCGTCTGTAATCCACGAATGGTAAGCAGACTGTCGATAAGGTCACAAGAGCAACAATAAAATAAATGTTAAATCAAAAGCGTCCGTACATCGAATACGGACGCTTTAAGCTTTTATTTTTTGAAGTCTGATTATTTTGTAACTACGTCAAAATACTTCTTAAGGAAGTTATCGACAACCTGCCAGTATTCCTCGTGGAACCAATGAGATGAAAGGGCGTGCTCTGCACCCTTGATGATGTACTTCTCCTTTTCTGCTGCGCAGGCATTGTAAACAGGCTCAAGGTTGTCAATGCGTACAAAGTCGTCCTTGTCACCGTGGATGAAGAGGGTGGGAGTCTTTGACTTTTTAAGCTGCTTTATGCAGTTTGCCTGACCGAAGAAGAAGCCGTTGACAAGCTTGTTTATAAGGCTTGCCTGGGGCATTACAAGCTTGGGAGGAAGATGGTACTTCCTCTTGCAGCGGTCGGTGAAGATTTCCTTTACGCCTACAAAGCCGCAGTCCTCAATTGCAAGCACAACGTTTTCGGGAAGCTTTTCGCCTGTTGTCATCATTGTGGTTGCGCCACCCATTGAAACACCGTGGATGATGATTTTTACCTTGGGATTCTGCTTTACAAGATTGTTGATCCAGTCAACAACGTCAAGTCTGTCGTTCCAGCCCATGGTTACAAATTTGTGCTCACTGTTGTTGTGTCCGCGAAGGTCGGGAAGAAGCACGTTGAAGCCTCTTTTGTAAAATTCCATAGCGTAGCTTGACATTTCACGGTTAACGTTAGTCCAGCCGTGAAGACATACTACCCATAAGTTATTGTTTGAGGGATTAAGGAATTCAACACCGTGAAGGTTTTCACCCTTGCGGTTTTTAATAATTACCTCCTGGTGGTATGTAGAGTCATACCATTTATAGCCGGTGATAAGGTTTTCGTTATCGGCATTCTTTTCAAAAAGGCTGCCCTTACAGGGGATAGTAGGGTCCTCTCTTTTTTTGTTGCCCAGTGCAATAAAGAAAAACAGTGCGCCGAGACCGATGTATAAAAGAAGAAGAACTCCCACTACAACGCTGGCGATGATGATTGCTTGCTGAAGCTCGTATGACATTATAATCAACCTTTCGTCGGTAATTTATTTATCTTAAAACATTATACACGTAAAAAGCGGTGCTTGTAAACTCTTTTTTAAAAAAAGAGAAAATAAGTGCTTATTTTTTACTGCCATTCATATTTTGTCAGCTGACCCTTCCACTGAAGTTCGGGAAAATCCCACTGACGAAGCACCTCATAGGTAACTATTGCAACGGTGTTTGAAAGATTAAGGCTTCGTGCCTCACCTCTCATAGGGATGCGAAGACAGGTGTCGGGATTTTTAACAAGAATTTCCTCGGGTATACCTGCGTCCTCTCTGCCGAAAATAATATAGACATTATCGGGAAAGCTTACTTCTGTATAATTCTTCTGTCCCTTTGTGGTCAGGTAGAAGAAGTCACCGCCCTTGTTTTTTTCAAAAAAATCCTCGGTGCTTTCGTAGTAGGTTAAATCAAGCAGATGCCAATAGTCAAGACCTGCTCTTTTAAGCTTTTTATCGTCTACGGTAAAGCCCATAGGCTTAACAAGGTGAAGCCTTGCACCCGTTGCCGCACAGGTTCGTGCAATGTTGCCCGTGTTCTGCGGAATCTGGGGCTGAAAAAGAACTATATTAAGCTGTGCCATTTTAAGCTCCTTAATTCTAAATAAATTTCGGTAAGTATTATAGCACCTTACCTGTCAAAAAGGAATATCAAATGTAAATTTTTTATCGGTATATTATTTTTTAACCCTGCAAAAACTATTTTTGCTGAAAATCAGCTAAAAAACAAGAAAGGATAACAAGCAGAAATGAAAAGCATAATAAAGGGTATAGGCATCGGTATGGCAGTAGGCGGTGCGGCGGCTTATTTGAAGGGTATGTCCGCAGGCAGCGGTATGAAGCGTATGGCACGTAAAAGAACAAAGGCTGTTATGAAGGTCATTGACGGCATTGCAGGCGATATGAAATATATGTTCAGGTAAACAAAGGCAGAAGCAGTGAACAAGAGGTCGGAATTCTATATTTCAACCTCTTGTCTGATAGGTGTGCTGCAAAAATTGACGGTATACATATTCTTTTAAGAAGGGAGCTTTTATAAATGAAAAAAAGCCTTGCATTACTGCTTGTTTTTTCACTTTTGTTTTTATGCGCCTGCGGCAAAAGGGAGGAGGGTCCCGTAACCTTTCCGCCGTCATCGGCACAAAGCACGTCAGAGGAGGAGTCAACCTCGCTGACTGAAGCTCCCGAGGTAAGGGAGCTTTCACCTCAGGTGGAAAAATCAACTGTTATCGATACTAAAAACGGCTTTCCGGGTTATCCTGTTGACGCGGCAAGCTCGGTTATAAAGGGAGAAGCAGGCGGAAGCACGCTATCGGGACTTGCGCCCTTAGAAAAAATCAGCTTCAGCGCTACTGCACCGAGAAGTGATATTACGCTTAAGACAGAAAAGCTTTCACATTCTCACGGACCTGCCTCGGGCGGTGAGCCTCATTATACTGTTGTGGAGTTTCAGAAGAGCTTTGACCGCTTCGGTGCATATACCCTTGGCGGTAATGAGGGCGAAAAGGTGCTTTACCTTACCTTTGACTGCGGATACGAATACGAAAACCTTACCTCAACGGTGCTTGACGTGCTCAAGGAAAAGGATGTACCTGCTGCCTTTTTCTGCACCCTAGACCACATAAAAAGTGAAACGGAAATAATCAGCAGAATGATAAAAGAGGGACACGTAGTCGGCAACCATTCTGCAACGCATCCCTCCTTTGCCGAAATCAGCCGTGAGCAAATGGCAAAGGAGCTTGAGGAAACGGAAAACTATCTTCGTGAAAACTACGGCTACGCATCAAGATTTTTCCGCTTCCCTGCAGGGGAGTATACCGAAAACGCCCTTGACCTCGTAGCCTCACTCGGCTATGTCAGCGTATTCTGGTCGGTGGCTTATAATGACTGGAATGTTGACAATATTCAGGGAAAGGACTATGCAGTGAAAACCGTTACCGAAAGGCTTCACCCGGGTGCTGTTATTCTTCTTCACAGTGTGTCAAGGGACAATGCCGCCGCTTTGCCCGAGATTATAGACAAGGCCAGAGCCGAGGGGTATGAGTTTAAGGCACTCACAGAGCTTTAAGACTGACGATAAGGGCACATGAGCGCAGAAAGCTTTTTAAAATAGCAGAGATTTATTATAGAATTTTTTGTTACCGTAACCCGTAATTGCAGCATCGAGCTGCAATTGCGGAGCTTTCCGCTTGCTCTTTTTTCGCCCTCTCGCAGTACCACGTACGGCTTCGGAACGAAGAAAAGAGCATCCTGTACCCTTCTTGTCAGTCTTTTTGACGATAAGGGCATATGAACGCAGAAGAAGCCCTGCAGTTGATTTGCATTACTGCAGGGCTTCTTCAAATTTTATTTTTAAATTTTATAAAATACTCTATGAATTGTTTTTGTTATGTGTTAAAATAATGGCAACATACTTTAATATCAAGGAGAAAACAATGAAAAACGGACTTAACGGACTTATCGACAAGGCGGTAACCACTGTCAAGGAAATCCCTGCCTATTGGACAAAGGCTCCCGAGGGTAAGCACATCTGCTATAAGGAATTTGCAGCCTACTCCTTCGGCGGTAT
>JBGVGP010000104.1:0-2439 GCA_045121735.1 Acutalibacteraceae bacterium | reverse complement strand
TCCACTGTCCCTGCTCGGTTGAAGCACCTGCAATTATTGTACCGTCGGAAAGTACAACGCTCTTATTCTTTACGGGACCTCTGCCGCCGCTTGTATCACCCTCAACAAGCTCCCTGGGAGCTGACCAGGTTTTACCGCCGTCATATGTATCGGTATACTTTGTTACCCAATAAGGAATTTCAGCACCGACCTTGTAGTAAAGTCTTACGAAAGAACCGAAATTGATAAGCACGGGATTCCAGTGAGCAACCGTATCCTCAGAGGGCACCTGAACGGGAGCACTCCATTCACCGCCACTGTAAACGCTGAACCAGATTCTTACATTAGCTGCGCCCTCTTCGTCACCTGCAAAATAGGCGCTCATAAGTCTGCCGTCATCCATTTTTACAACGGTTGAAGCGTGAGATGACTTGAAGTGCTTTTTCTTTTCAAACATCTGCCCTTCTTCTATTGTAAAATCAATATCACTCTTTTCGTTCGTGCTGCCACGGAAAACGCTGAAAAATCTTTCAACAAAATCTGTTATAACACCGATAAATACAGGCTGTGTCACATTACCGTCTCCTTCACATAAGGCTACTGCCTGTGTACTGAAAAGCATTATAAAACAAAGTAACAATGCAATTACTTTTTTCATAAATATTCTCCTTACTACTCACTACTGCGAAGCTCTGCTTCGCCCTGACTACTGACTACTAACTACTGACTACTTATTTAAAATACATATAAAGCTGACACTTAATCATACCGTTGTAAAGCTTACGGCGCTTGTCAGCCTTTCTGCCGAAGAATACCTCAAAATCCTCTGAGGGGCTGATTACGTTATATGCCCAGCCTCTTTCCTGTGTGAAGACCTTGCCGAGTGACTTATAAAGCTCCTCTGCATCCTTAAGCTCAAGAAGTCTTTCACCGTAGGGAGGATTGCAGATAACTGTGCCCTTTTCGCTCTTTTTACAAAAGTCCTTTACATCTGCCTTTTCAAAGGTGATGAATTTATCAACGCCTGCACGCTTTGCATTTGCCAAAGCTACCTGAAGGCTCTTTTCGTCTATATCGGAGCCGTAAGCAACAAACTGTGAATCTGTAAGGGCAAGGCTTCTTGCCCTGTCGCGCTCCTCGCTCCACACGCTTTCGGGAATGATGTCCCATCTTTCGGCTGTGAAATGTCTGTTAACACCGGGAGCCATATTGTTTACCATCATTGCGCCCTCGATAAGGATTGTACCGCTGCCGCACATAGGGTCGTAAAGTGTGTGGTAGGGACGAAGCCTTGAAAGGCAGCAAAGTGAGGCTGCAAGGGTCTCCTTGATAGGTGCTCCGTTAGCTTCAAGGCGGTATCCTCGCTTATGAAGACCGTAGCCTGAGGTGTCGATAAGAAGGCTTACCTTGTCCTTCATAATAGAAAACTGAATCTGATGTAAGGGACCTGTTTCCTCAAACCATGAGATGTTGTACTTAGACTTGAGTCTTTCAACAACCGCCTTTTTGATAATTGACTGACAGTCACTTACGCTGAAAAGAGTTGAATTGAGAGAATAGCCCTTTACGGGGAAGGCATCGTAAGCGCCTATCCACTGCTCCCAGGGAAGTGCCTTTGTACCCTGGAAAAGCTCCTCAAAGCTTCTTGCCTCAAAGGAGCCGACAAGAATCTGTATTCTTTCAGCATAACGGCAACAGATGTTTGCACGGGCAAGAATATGCTCGTCACCGGAAAAAAGAACTCTGCCGTTTTCGGAAATGACATTTTCTGCACCAAGCTCCTTAAGCTCGTCTGCAATAAGCTTTTCAAGACCTAAAAGACAGGGAATGACAAAATTTATTTTCATAAGAAATCTCGCTTTCCTTAAGTATTCAAAAAAGTAAACCCGTCGGCATACACCGACGGGTAGAATTATATCACAACTTTTCAATTAAATCAATCAGTATCAGGGATAATAAGGCCGTAACCGCCGTCTTTTCTTGCGTAAACAACACAGATTTTTTCGTTTACGCTGTTAAGGAAAACATAAAACTGATGGTCAAGCAGATTCATCTGAAGAATAGCCTCCTCAACGCTCTGCGGCTTCAGGTTGATTTCCTTTGAACGGACAACATCGTAATTATCCTCGGGCTCAAAAGCGTCTATTGCCTCATAGGCCTCAAAAGCACCCTGACGAAGCTTCTTTTCAACCTTGGTTTTGTTTTTGCGAATCTGACGGACAATTGAATCGGCGCACCTGTCAAGAGCATCGTTCATATTCTGTGCTCTTTCCTGCGAACGGAAAATGTAGCCGTCGTGATAAATGGTAAGTTCAACAATCTGCTCGTTTTTTTCGACAGTTGCGGTTATCTTTGCCTCGGCTTCATCACCAAAGAATTTTTCAACCTTTTTAAGGCGCTTTTCTGCTCTTTCCTTAAAGGAATCTCTCGGTGTACATTTTCTTCCGATAACTGTAATTT
>JBGVGP010000103.1:0-1675 GCA_045121735.1 Acutalibacteraceae bacterium | reverse complement strand
AAGCTAAGGACAAAGAAATACAAGGATATGCACCGTCCCGAAACAATTGAACAAAATCTAACAAAAGAGCAGAATTAATCTGCTCTTTTATTTTTACAAAATAAACTTTTTATTGACACTTTTTTCAATTAATGGTAAAATAGGTATAAGGAGGTGTCACTATGAATGAAAAGCTACTTGAACCCCTGAAATATTACGAAACCAAGGGAAAGGCTGAACACAATGACAATGTAAATGCCTACTTTGATTCCCTTGTTGCACAATCTCAAATTGATGTGGAGGCAAACCGCGCTACTGTAAAAAAGTATCGCAAAGAGCTTGACACTATAAAAAGCATTGAAGGTCGGCTTTCAAAATACAATGCCCTTCGCATTTTATCAATTATAGGTATTATTCTTGCATCCGTGGCATTTATAGTAGGTGTTGCCACAGTTGCCCAAAGCACAGGACTTGGAATTGGTCTTATTCTCGGCGGTGCAGCAATAATTGTCTTACTGATACTCGCTATCGTTAAAAAGATAAGCCCCCGAATGAGAGAGATCCAAGGACTGATTGATCAACACAGAAAAATAGCAAATGAGATTCTTGCCGAGGCACAGGCACAGATGAGCCCTCTTAATGAGCTCTTTGATGAAAGAGATACATTTAATCTTATTGAAAAAACAATTCCCGAAATGGACTTCGAAGGCAAATTCACCACCGAGCAAGAGGAGCTTTTTAAAAAGCACTACGACTTTTTTGATTTGAATAACAAGGACTCCTCTATGATAAACACCGTATCAGGTAAGTTTGAGGGCAATCCATTTCTATTCTGTCAATGTCTTAAGCACGAGCTTAAGAGCGCCACATATCACGGCTCACTTGTTATCAGCTGGACAGAAACCTACAGAGATAGCGACGGAAAAACGAGAACGCGCAGAAGGACACAGACTCTTACTGCTTCTGTAACAAAGCCTAAGCCCTATTATCATCTTAACAATTATCTCGCCTACGGAAATCAGGCAGCCCCTGACCTCACCTTCAGCCGTTCACCTCAGGTAAGTGACGGTATGGACGATAAGGACATTGATAAAAAGGTTAAGAAGGGTAAAAAGAAGCTTGCTAAAAAGGCACAGAAGGCGCTTAGTAAGGGCGGTCATTTTCAAGAGATGGCAAACGAGGAATTTGATGTTCTATTTGGTGCAACCAACAGAGATAACGAGGTTCAGTTCCGTCTTATGTACACTCCCTTAGGTCAGACAAATACAGTTGACCTTATAAGAAGTGACTCGGGCTATGGCGACGACTTCTACTTTACCAAGCAAAAGAAATTCAATATTATTACATCCAAGCACGCTCAGAAATGGGATATGGATACCTCTCCGTCAAAATATTACTCATATGATATTGATGATGCGAGAAGGAGATTTGTGGAATTCAATAACGAATACTTTAAGTCGGTATTCTTTGACTTCGCTCCGCTTTTTGCCGTTCCCGCTTATCTTGAGGAGCCCTGCGCTTCCCTTGAAGCACCCGAGGAGTTTATGTCCAACTACACCTATTATGAGCACGAGGCTATTGCTAATCTTCTTGACAGACGTGAGCTTCTGCCCGAGGAAGCAATAAATAATGCAATTCTTAAAACCTCCCTTGTGGAAAAGCTAAGCGGCGAGGATCTTGTTTCCGTTACCGCCCA